>JAGRPO010000308.1 GCA_019449455.1 Betaproteobacteria bacterium
AGCTTGCGCAGCACCTCGGACGTGCGGTCGAAGGCCACCCGCGCCGGGGCGATCTCCTCCTCCACCGTCTTCGTGTCCGGGTAGATCGTGACCGGGACCGAGGGGGGCAGGAGCGAGGTGCGCTGCGAATCGGACGGGAGTCCGGGCGGATGGGCCGGCAGCCCCTTCTCCGGCCGGCGCAACAGGCCGCGAAGCGATTCCAGGAGGCTGCCGAGGCGCCCCACGGGCTGCGCCGGGGACTCCTCACGCTCCTGCGCCTGCACCTTGCGCAGGTCGTCCTTGGCAGTCGGCGCCTCCTCGATCTGGATGGATGCGGAAGACGCGATGCGCGACCCCGGAGATTGGGGCGCCGCCGCCTTCGCCACCGCGTCCGGCCTGCGGAACTCGTTGCCGGTCGAGCGGGCTCGATCGACCACCACGAACTTGCAGGTGCGCTGCAGCTCGGCGATCTGCTGGCCGTCCGTGATCAGGAAGCCCTGGAGCTGGAAGGGCGTGTCGATCCACGGACGGTCGAGATCGGCGACGAACATGCCGATCTTGAGGTCCTTTACGGCCACCTTGGAATGCATGGAGTCGGAAGTGTTCTTTTGTGAGGGCGAATCGTGCGGGTCCGGCGCAGGGGCCGACACGAGGACCATTCTACGGGATTGGCGCGCGAAGCGGCCTCGCGCCCGCCCTCTATAATCGCCATCTCCGGCCGGGTTTACCCGACCCCCCAACCGCACCCGGGACTCCCATGCGCAAGATCCTCGACGGCATCCGCGTTCTCGACCTCACGCGAGTGCTCGCGGGTCCCTGGGCCACGCAGAACCTGGCCGACCTGGGCGCCGAGGTGATCAAGGTCGAGCGGCCGGGGCACGGCGACGACACGCGGAAGTGGGGCCCGCCGTTCCTGCGCGACCGGGACGGGAGCGACACCACGGACGCCGCCTATTTCCTGTCGGCCAACCGCGGCAAGAAGTCCGTCACGCTCGACATCGCGTGCGCCGAGGGACAGGCCCTCGCCAGGCGCCTGGCGGCGGTGGCCGACGTGGTCGTCGAGAACTTCAAGGTGGGCGACCTCGAGCGCTACGGCCTCGACTACGCCCGCCTGCGCGAGGGGCACGAGGGGCTCGTCTATCTTTCGATCACGGGATTCGGGCAGGACGGCCCGTACCGCGACCGGCCCGGCTACGACTTCATGATCCAGGGCCTGGGCGGCCTCATGAGCGTGACGGGCGAGCGCGACGACCTTCCCGGCGGCGGTCCGCAGAAAGTCGGCGTGGCCGTGGCGGACCTCTTCACGGGGATGTACGCCGCCAGCGCGATCCTGGCGGCACTCTTCCACCGCGAGCGAACGGGGGAGGGGCAGTACATCGACATCGCGCTCCTGGACGCGCAGGTGGCGATGCTCGCCAACCTCGGCGCCGCGTACCTCGCCTCGGGGCGCGTGCCGGGGCGCATGGGAAACGCGCACCAGGCCATCGTGCCCTACCAGGTCTTTCGCGCGTCCGACGCCTTCCTCATCGTGGCGGTGGGCAACGACGGCCAGTACGTGCGCTTCTGCGACATCATCGGGATGCCCGGCCTCGCGACCGACCCGCGCTATGCCACCAACCCGGCGCGGGTCGCGAACCGCAACGAGCTTGCCGCCACGATCGCCGGGCGCCTGGCGACCCGAACCGCGGCCGAATGGCTGGCGCTTCTCGAGGCCGGACAGGTTCCCTGCGGCCCCATCAACGACCTCGCGCAGGTGTTCGCCGATCCCCAGGTGCTGCACCGCGGCATGGTCGCCCGGATACCCCATCCCACGGCCGGGACGGTGCGGCTGGTCGCCAACCCCGTCCAGTTCTCGGCGACGCCGGCTCGCTCGGAACAGCCGCCCCCGCGGCTCGGCGAGCACACCGAGGAGGTGCTTGGCAGCCTGCTCGGACTCGACGGCGCCGAGCTCAATGGCCTTCGGGCGCGCAAGGTCATTTGAGGAGGAGAATTTTCGCATTCCGGCACGGGCACTCGCGCCGGTATACTCCCGCTTCTGCAATTCGCCCCGATTCGCGCAGGGCCCGGCGCCGGCATGTCCGGCCGGATGCCGACGAAGGTCTCGACGGGGCGCAGTCGAGGAGAAACGCCGCTTGAAACCGACCGACATCGGGGTCGCCGACTACTTCCACAAGGTCGTCGATTGCCAGTGGGCCTGCCCGGCCCACACGCCCGTTCCCGAATACATTCGACTCATCGCGCAGGGGCGTTATTCCGACGCCTACATGATCAACTGGACGTCCAATGTCTTCCCGGGAATCCTCGGGCGCACGTGCGACCGTCCCTGCGAGCCGGCCTGCCGCCGGGGACGCGTCGAGGAGAACCAGGGCGAGAAGCCCGAGCCGGTGGCCATCTGCCGCCTCAAGCGCGTGGCCGCCGACTACAAGGGCGACATCCGATCGCGCCTGCCCAAGCCCGCGACGAAGAAGAACGGCAAGCGCATCGCGTGCATCGGGGGCGGCCCCGCCTCGCTCACGGTGGCGCGCGACCTCGCGCCGCTGGGCTATTCGGTGACGGTCTTCGACGCCGACGCGAAGGCCGGCGGCATGATCCGCACGCAGATCCCGAAATTCCGCCTGCCGGAGAGCGTGATCGACGAGGAAGTGGGCTACATCCTCGACCTCGACGTCGATTTCCGCCCCAATCACCGGGTCGAGTCGCTCAGGGAGCTGCTCGGGCACGGCTACGACGCGGTGTTCGTGGGCTCCGGCGCACCGCGCGGGCGCGACCTGGACCTCCCCGGCCGGCAGGAATCGGCCAGGAACGTCCACGTGGGCATCGAGTGGCTCGCGTCCGTCTCCTTCGGGCACATCACGAAGGTGGGCCGGCGCGTGATCGTGCTGGGCGGGGGCAACACCGCCATGGACTGCTGCCGCTCCGCGCGCCGCCTCGGCGGCGAGGACGTGAAGGTGATCGTGCGCTCCGGGTACGAGGAGATGAAGGCGAGCGCCTGGGAGAAGGAGGACGCCGTCCACGAGGGCATCCCGATCATGAACTACCTCGTGCCGAAGTCGTTCGTGCACGAGCAGGGGCGCCTCACGGGGATGGCCTTCGAGAAGGTGAAGGCGGTCTACGACGAGAAGGGCCGGCGCTCTCTGGTGCCCACCGGCGAGCCCGAGCAGCATTTCGAATGCGACGAGGTCCTCGTCGCCGTGGGCCAGGAAAACGCGTTCCCGTGGATCGAGCGCGACCTCGGGGTCGAGTTCGACAAGTCGGGCATGCCCGTCCTCGACCCGGCGACGCTGCAGTCGACGCTGCCGCACCTGTTCTTCGGGGGGGACGCGGCGCTCGGGCCCAAGAACATCATCTGGGCGGTCGCCCACGGCCACGACGCCGCGATATCGATCGACCGGTTCTGCCAGGGCGAGGACGTCGCGGCGCGGCCGCCGCCGCTCATGAACCTGGTGTCGCAGAAGATGGGGATCCACGAGTGGATCTACGACAACCAGATCGTCCCCGACGCGAGGAACCGCGTGCCGCTCAAGGAGCTCACGATCGCGCTGAAGGACATCCGCCAGGAAGTGGAGCTGGGCTTCGACCCGGAACTCGCGTGGAAGGAGGCCCAGCGCTGCCTCAACTGCGACGCGCAGACCGTGTTCGTGCCGAGGCTGTGCATCGAGTGCGACGCCTGCGTCGACATCTGCCCCATGGACTGCATCACCTTCACCGCCGACGGCGAGGAGGCCGAGGTGCGCGCGCGGCTCAACGCGCCCGCCCGCAACCTCTCGCAGGACCTCTACATCGGCGCGGGACTCAAGACCGGCAGGATCATGGCCAAGGACGAGGACGTGTGCCTGCATTGCGGCTTGTGCGCCGAGCGCTGCCCGACGGGCGCGTGGGACATGCAGAAGTCCTTCATCCAGATGACCCACGCCGGGCCGGGCTGCCGCGAGCACGCCGCCCCGCGCAAGGCCGCCTGAGGGAGACCGCCATGAAGAGAATCGAGGCGGTCAACGACTTCGTCGTGAAGTTCGCCAACGTGAACGGCTCCGGTTCGGCGTCGGCCAACACGCTGTTCGCGAAGGCGATCATGCGCATGGGCGTGCCGGTCAGCCCGCGCAACATCTTTCCCTCCAACATCCAGGGCCTTCCCACGTGGTACGAGGTGCGCGTGTCCGAGTCCGGCTGGCTGGGCCGGCGGGGCGGCGCGGACCTCATGGTCGCCATGAACCCGCAGACCTGGGAAAAGGACGTGGTCGAGATCGAGCCCGGCGGCTACCTCTTCTACGATTCCACCAAGCCGCTGCCGGCCGACAAGTTCCGCGACGACATCCTCGTGATCGGCATGCCGCTCACCGAGATCTGCAACGCGACCTACTCCGACCCGCGCCAGCGCCAGCTCTTCAAGAACATCATCTACGTGGGGGCCCTGGCCGCACTCCTGGACATGGACATCGCCGAAGTCGAGAAGCTCGTCGGCGAGCAGTACAAGGGCAAGGAGAAGCTCCTCGAGCCGAACGTGAAGGCGCTGCACCTCGGGCGAGACTACGCGCTCGCGCACCTGCCTTGCCCGCTCGGCATCACCGTCCGGCGCTCCGACAAGGTGGGCGACAAGATCTTCATCGAGGGCAACAACGCCACCGCGCTGGGCGCGGTGTACGGCGGCGCCACGGTGTGCGCGTGGTACCCGATCACGCCCTCGTCTTCCGTGGCGGAAGCCTTCGCCAGGCACTGCAAGAAGTTCCGGGTGGACGCCGCCAGCGGGAAGAACAACGTCGCCATCGTGCAGACGGAGGACGAGCTCGCGTCCATCGGCATGGTGATCGGGGCGGCGTGGAACGGGTCGCGGGCGTTCACCTGCACCTCCGGGCCCGGCGTGTCGCTCATGACGGAATTCATCGGGCTGGCCTATTTCGCCGAGATCCCGGCCGTCATCGTGAACGTCCAGCGCGCCGGCCCGTCCACGGGCATGCCCACGCGCACGCAGCAGGCCGACATCCTGTCCTGCGCGTACGCCTCGCACGGCGACACCAAGCACGTGCTGCTGCTGCCGCAGGACGCGAAGGAGGCCTTCGAGTTCACCGCGGCATCGCTCGACCTCGCCGACCGGCTGCAGACCCCGGTCTTCGTGATGACCGACCTCGACATCGGGATGAACGAGCGGCTCTGCGACCCGCTCGAATGGGACGACTCGCGGACCTTCGACCGGGGCAAGGTCCTCACGCACGACGACCTCGAGTCGGGCAAGCGCTTCGGCCGCTACCTCGACGTGGACGACGACGGAATCACCTACCGCACCTATCCCGGCACGCACGAGAAGCGCGGCTCGTTCTTCACCCGCGGCACCAGCCGCGACCGCTACGCCCGCTACACGGAGGAGGGCAGCGCGTACGTGGACAACATGCAGCGGCTGCTGCGCAAGTTCGAGACGGCCAAGCAATACGTCCCCGAGCCCGTCGTGCTCGAATCGCCCCGGCCCGCCCGCCACGGCGTCATCTACTACGGCTCCACCGCCTGCGCGATGGACGAGGCGCTCTCCGAGCTCGGGGCCGAGGGCATCGCGATCGACGCGCTGCGCGTGCGCGCCTTCCCGTTCCAGGACTCGGTGATCGACTTCGTGAACGCCCACGAGCACGTCTTCGTGGTGGAGCAGAACCGCGACGGGCAGCTGCGCACGCTCCTGCTCTCCGAGGGCGCCCTGGACCCGTCGCGCCTGTCGGCCGTCCTGCACTACGACGGCACGCCCATCACCGCGCGCTTCATCCGCCGCGAGATCGAGGAGCGGCTCTCGGCGTTCAACGTGAGGCCGCTGCGCCGCACCGCCGCGGCCGGGGAATGACATGACCTACCTCGCCAAGCCGAAGCTGCACCATCCGGACCTTCCCGCCAACGCGCTGGGCTTCACGCGCCGCGACTACGAGGGCACGATCTCCACGCTCTGCGCGGGCTGCGGGCACGACTCCATCAGCGCGGCCATCATCCAGGCCTGCTGGGAGCTCGCCATCCAGCCGCACCGCGTGGCGAAGCTCTCGGGCATCGGGTGCTCGTCGAAGACGCCGACCTACTTCCTGGACAAGTCGCACGGCTTCAACTCGGTGCACGGCCGCATGCCCTCCGTCCTCACGGGCGCCAACCTCGCCAACCGCGACCTGATCTACCTCGGCGTCTCGGGTGACGGCGACTCGGCCTCCATCGGGGTGGGCCAGTTCGCGCACGTCATGCGCCGCGGCGTGAACATGACCTACATCGTCGAGAACAACGGCGTGTACGGCCTCACCAAGGGGCAGTTCTCGGCCACGGCCGACCGCGGGTCCAAGTCCAAGCGCGGCGCGGTGAACACCGACGAGGGCATCGACCTCGCCTGCCTCGCCCTGCAGCTCGGCGCCACGTACGTCGCGAGGAGCTTCTCGGGCGACAAGGAGCAGCTGGTCCCCCTCATCAAGGGCGCGCTCACGCACCCCGGCGCCGCCTTCATCGACGTGATCTCGCCCTGCGTGGCGTTCAACAACCACGACGGCTCCACGCGCAGCTACGACTACGTCCGCCACCACAACGAGGCGGTGAACCGCCTGGACGTGATCACGGTGCACAAAGAGATCACGACCGAGTACGCCCCGGGCGAGGTGCAGGAAGTCCGGCAGCACGACGGCTCGCTGCTGCGCCTGCGCAAGCTCGCGCACGACTACGACTCGTCGAGCCGCATCTCCGCGATGAGCTACGTGCAGTCGCGTTACGCCCACGGCGAGATCGTGACGGGGCTCCTCTACGTGGAGCCCGACGCGACCGACCTGCACGAGAGCCTCGGGACGACCTCGGTGCCGCTGAACCAGCTCGGCGAGAAGGAGCTCTGTCCCGGGGAGGCGGCGCTGGCCAGGTTCAACGCGAGCCTGCGCTGAGCGGGGCCTCTCGCATGGATGCCGTCGACCTGCGCAGCGACACCGTCACGCGGCCCTCGCCCGCCATGCGCGAGGCGATGGCCGGGGCCGAGGTGGGCGACGACGTCTTCGGGGACGATCCCACCGTCATCGCGCTCGAGGCCAGGGCCGCCGCGCTGTTCGGGATGGAGGCGGGGCTTTTCTTCCCGAGCGGCACGCAATCGAACCTCGCCGCCCTCATGGCCCACTGCGGCCGCGGCGAGGAGGTGATCGTCGGGCAGGACGCGCACACGTACCGTTACGAGGGCGGCGGGGCCGCGGTGCTCGGGTCGATCCAGCCGCAGCCCATCCAGAACCTTCCCGACGGCACGCTCGACCTCGCCATGGTCGAGGCCGCCATCAAGCCGGACGATCCGCATTTCGCCGTCACGAGGCTGCTCGCGCTCGAGAACACCATCGGCGGCAAGGTCATCGGCCGCGACTACCTCGCCAAAGCCGTGACGCTTGCGTGGAAGAGGGGGCTGTCCACGCACCTCGACGGCGCGCGCGTCTTCAACGCCGCCGTGAAGCTCGGGATCCCGGTGAGCCAGCTCTGCGCGGGGTTCGATACCGTCTCGGTGTGCCTGTCCAAGGGACTCGGCGCGCCGGCCGGCACGGTGCTCGTGGGGCACGCGGGCCTCATCGCCAGGGCCCGGCGCATCCGCAAGATGCTGGGCGGGGGCATGCGGCAGGCGGGAATCCTCGCTGCCGCGGGGCTGCATGCGCTGGAGCACAACGTATCGCGGCTCGCGCTCGACCATGCCAACGCCGAGCGCCTCGCGAAGGGGCTCGCGACGGCGGGCTGCGAAGTGGAGCCGGTTCAGACCAACATGGTGTTCGTGAGAGTGGCGAAGGAGCGGTGTGCGTCGCTCCAGGCGCACCTCGCCGCGGCTGGTGTCGTGGCCATCGTCTCGCCGCGCACGCGGCTCGTGACGCACCTGGACGTCGATTCGGCCGGCGTCGACCGGGCGGTGGAGGCATTCGGAAAGTTCTTCCGGAACGCGGCGGCGGCGGACTGACCCTCGTCCCCGGGAGAGGGTCGGAGGCGCGGGAAAGCCCTAGAGCACTTCGGCGGCGTGGTCGGCGAGGCGCGAGCGCTCTCCGCGCGTCAACGTGATGTGCCCGCTGTGGCTCCACCCCTTGAAGCGGTCCACGACGTAGGTGAGGCCGGAGGAACCCTCGGTGAGGTAGGGCGTGTCGATCTGCGCGATGTTGCCCAGGCAGACGACCTTCGTGCCGGGGCCCGCGCGCGTGATGAGCGTCTTCATCTGCTTGGGCGTCAGGTTCTGCGCCTCGTCGATGATGAGGTACTTGTTGATGAAGGTGCGCCCGCGCATGAAGTTCAGGCTCTTCACCTTGATGCGGGAGCGGATGAGGTCGGCGGTGGCCGCGCGGCCCCAGTCGCCCGCCTCGTCGTCCGTCTTCATGAGGACGTCGAGGTTGTCCTCGAGCGCGCCCATCCACGGCGTCATCTTCTCCTCCTCGGTGCCGGGCAGGAACCCGATGTCCTCGCCGACGGGGACGGTGACGCGGGTCATGATGATCTCGCTGTAGACCTTGTACTCCAGCGTCTGCATGAGGCCCGAGGCGAGCGTGAGGAGGGTCTTGCCGGTGCCCGCCTGGCCCAGGAGCGTCACGAAATCGACCTCGGGGTCCATCAGCAGGTTCAGGGCGAAGCTCTGCTCGCGGTTCCTCGACGTGATGCCCCAGACGTTGTTCTTGTGGTGCGAGTAGTCCTTCAGCGTCTGCAGCGTGGCCGTCTTGCCCTTCACGTCCTTCACGATCGCGTAGAAGGGACGGTCGCCCTCGTGGAACACGAACTGGTTCACGAGGAGCCCCGGGCACAGCGGGCCCTTCACGCGGTAGAGCGTGCGGCCGTGCTCCTGCCAGCTCTCCACGTCCTTGCCGTGCTTGTCCCAGAAGTCCTCGGGAAGGCCGAGGATCCCGGTGTAGAGGAGGTCGGTGTCCTCGAGCACCTTGTCGTTGAAGTAGTCCTCCGCCGCGAGCCCGACCGCATGCGCCTTGATGCGCATGTTGATGTCCTTCGACACCAGCACGACCTGCCGCTTGGGCTGGCGCTGCTTGAGGTGCATCGCCACGCCGAGGATCACGTTGTCCGCCTTCTGCGAGGCGACCGAATCCGGGATCTCGACCGTGACGGCGTGCGTCTGCAGGAAGAGTCGCCCGAGGGCGTCGCTGTGGGTCTTGCCCTTGAGCGAATAGCCGCTCTCGATGTCGCCGTCTCCGGTGGAGACGATCTCGTCGAGGAACCTGCTCGCCTGGCGGGCGTTCCTCGCCACCTCGCTCATGCCCTTCTTGTTGTCGTCGAGCTCCTCCAGCGTGACCATCGGCAGGTACACGTCGTGCTCCTCGAACCGGAAGAGGCTCGTGGGGTCGTGCATGAGGACGTTGGTGTCGAGGACGAAGAGCTTCACGGCGGCCGATTGCCGGCTCGCGCGCGCTTCGCCGTTGCTGTCGCGCTTTCGATGCATGGGGGCCTCCGCGGATTCCGGGGCGTGCGAGGACGTTTCGCCGGCCTCGTGGCGCGGCGAGTCACGCAGGTTGTCGTTGGGCATCAGGGCAGGGTGCCAGGGGTGGGAAATCCGCGGGAAGTCAGGTGGATCTCGCGAAATCGAGCACTTCCCGCGCGTGGCCGGCCACCTTCATGCCGCGCCGCTCGCGTGCGATGCGACTTTCCCGGTCGATCGCGAAGGTGCCTCGCTCGATGCCGCGCACCTGCTTTCCGTACATGTTCTTCATCCCGATGACGTCGGAGATGGCGCAGGCCTTCTCCGGGGCATCCGGGAGCAGCCCGAAGGGAAACGAAGCGGAGGATGAACGTGTGGCCCTTGAGGGCCGAAGGCCTGAAACGCTGGTCGCCGGTGGCGGGGAGCTCGAAATCCGGGACTGCCTTGCGTTCGCTCATCCAGGGGGTCCAAAGTAATGACCACGACCTATGGTGGCGAACTTCCCTGCAAAACGCAAGCTATGGGGTTGATGGGGAAGGAAGAAACGCCGGGCCCTGGACGGCAAGGGTGCCGCTCCTGCCCGGGATTTCCCCGTCCTGCACGGCATGCAGGGGCAGGCGGGACGCATCGAGGCCCGCGCGCAGGTCGCGCATCGCCACCAGCTCGTAGCCCTGCTCCTTCCATCCCGCGAGGAGGCGTTCGAAGGCGGGGGCGAGCTTCATGCCTTCGAGCTCCGCGTGCAGGGTGAACACGTGGTCGCGCGGCTCGCGGGTGCGCTCGAGGATGGCGTCGGCCACCCCGGACTCGGTCACGCCGTCGAGGCCGATCAGCTCGTCGAGCGTCGGCAGCGTCGTGGGCAGTTGCGGGCAGGCCACGATCTCGGCCCGGTGCACGGGCAGGAAGGGGTGCGTGCCGCGCGTGTCGGAGCAGTAGTCGAACCCGAAGCGCTGCGTGCGGCGGTACGCGTGCACGTTCATCTGCCATCCCGCGGCGCCGTGGACCCGGGGCTCCTCGCCGAACACGTCGACGAAGCGCTTGCGGGCGAGCGCCATCTGGAAATCGGTCCACGCCTCGTCGGCGGAGCCGACGCGGTCCTGCCACTTCACGTGGTCCCAGGTGTGGATGCCGACCTCGAAACCAGCGTCGCGCACGCCGCGCAGGATGCCCGCGCAGCGCTTGCCGATGTCCGGCCCCGGCAGCAGCGTCCCGTAGAGCAGGGTGAGGATGCCGTAATGCGAGAGCACCGAGGTCCGTCCGACCTTGCCGAGAAACCCCGGACGAAACACGCGCGTGATGGCGCGGCCGGTATGGTCGGGGCCGAGGCTGAAGAGGAACGTCGCGCCGGCCGCGTGGTTCTTCAGCATTTCCACGAGGCGGGGCACGCCCTCGCGCGTGCCGCGGTAGGTGTCGACGTCGATCTTGAGGGCGAGCTTCAATGGCGGGACGGAGGGAAAGGGCGCGCATGCTAGCATACGCGCCCGCCGCGAGCCTCCCCCCATGAGCAGCCCGAAACCAGACGCCTCCCCGACCCCGTACGAGCTCCTCGGCGGCGAGGCCGCGGTGCGCGAGCTGGTGGACCGCTTCTACGACCTCATGGACCTCGAGGAGGAGTTCGCCGGCATCCGCAAGCTCCACCCGCCGACCCTCGACGATTCGCGCGACAAGCTCTTCTGGTTCCTCTCCGGCTGGCTCGGCGGGCCGCCGATCTACGCCGAGAAGATCGGGCATCCGATGCTGCGCGCGCGGCACCTGCCTTTCGCCATCGGCGTCGAGGAGCGGGACCTTTGGCTCCAGTGCATGAGCAGGGCCATGGACGATGTCGGCGTCGATCCCGGGCTCCAGCGTGAGCTTGCCAAGGCGTTCTTCGGTACCGCCGATTGGATGCGCAACCGACCCGGTTGAGGTGATGCTCGCAGTAGGACCGATGGAGCAAGGGAGGGAGGGGGATGCCTTTGCGGACTCGGAACACCATTCGTCCGCAAAGGCATCCCTCGCCCCGACCCCACCTTTGACTCGCAATCAAGGGCCAGTCCTGCTAAAATGCTGAATTTCCTGCGATTTTGATCGCACTTACGGCGATCTCGATCGCAATCAAGGACCCCCCATGTCGCGCCCGCTTCGCAACATCGCCATCATCGCCCACGTCGACCACGGCAAGACCACGCTGGTCGACAAGCTCCTCCAGCAGGCCGGTACCTTCGCCAAGCACCAGCACATCGTCGAGCGCGTGATGGACTCGGGCGACATCGAGAAGGAACGCGGCATCACCATCCTCGCGAAGAACACGGCGGTGGACTACCACGGGGTGCACATCAACATCGTGGACACGCCCGGCCACGCGGATTTCGGCGGCGAGGTCGAGCGGGTGCTCTCGATGGTCGACGGCGTCCTGCTGCTGGTCGACGCCGTGGAGGGCCCGATGCCGCAGACGCGCTTCGTCACGCGCAAGGCGCTGGCGCAGGGGCTCAAGCCGATCGTCGTCGTGAACAAGGTCGACCGCGAGAGCGCGCGGCCGGACTGGGTCGTGAGCCAGACCTTCGATCTCATGGACAAGCTCGGCGCCACCGAGGACCAGCTCGACTTCCCGGTGATCTACGCTTCCGCGCTCAACGGCTGGGCCGCGCTCGAGCCCGGCAAGCCCGGCGAGGACATGCGCCCGCTCTTCGACGCGATCCTCAAGCACGTGCCGGCGCCCGCGGGCGACCCCGAAGGCCCGCTGCAGCTCCAGATCAGCGCGGTGGACTACACGAGCTTCCTGGGGCGGATCGCCGTCGGCCGCATCCGCCGCGGCACGATCCGCAAGGCCCAGGAGGTCGTGATCCTCACCGGGGACGCAGCTCCGCGCAAGGCGAAGATCGGCCTGGTGCGCTCCTTCCAGGGCCTCGAGAAGGTCGAGATGGACTCGGCCTCGGCGGGCGAGATCGTTTCCGTCACCGGCATCGAGGACTTCACCATCGGCGCCACCTTCGCCGACCCCGTCACGCCCGAGGCACTGCCGTTCCTGGGCGTCGACGAGCCCACGCTCACCATGAACTTCCAGGTGAACACCTCGCCCTTCGCCGGGCAGGAAGGCAAGTACGTCACCAGCCGCCAGATCCGCGACCGCCTCACGCGCGAGCTGCTCGCGAACGTGGCGCTGCGCGTGGAGGACACGGAGGACGCCGACATCTTCCGCGTTTCCGGCCGCGGCGAGCTGCACCTCACGATCCTCATCGAGAACATGCGCCGCGAAGGCTATGAGCTCGCGGTGGGCAAGCCGCGCGTCGTGGTGAAGGAAGTCGACGGCGTGAAGCACGAGCCGTGGGAACTGCTCACGGTCGACGTGGAGCAGGACAACCAGGGACGCCTCATGGAGGAGCTCGGCCGGCGCGGCGGCGACCTGCAGGACATGGTGCCGGACGGCAAGGGGCGCGTGCGGCTGGACTACAAGATCCCCTCGCGCGGCCTGATCGGCTTCCACATGGAGTTCATGACGCTCACGCGCGGCACCGGCATCAAGAGCCACGTGTTCGACGAATACGGCCCGGTGAAGGGCGAGCTGCCGTCGCGGCGCAACGGCGTGCTGATCTCCTCGGAGCAGGGCGAGGCGGTGGCCTTCGCGCTCTGGAACCTCGAGGCCCGGGGCCGGATGTTCGTCTCCCCGGGAGAGCGCGTCTACGAGGGCATGGTGATCGGCATCCACACCCGCGACAACGACCTCATCGTGAACCCGGTGAAGGGCAAGAAGCTCACCAACGTGCGCGCCGCGGGCAAGGACGAGAACGTGATGCTCACGCCGCCCATCCAGCTCACGCTCGAGGGCGCCGTGGAGTTCATCGACGACGACGAGCTGGTCGAGGTGACGCCGAAGAACATCCGCCTGCGCAAGCGCTACCTGCTGGAACACGATCGCAAGCGCGCCGCGCGCGAGGAACAGGCCGCCTGACGGGGACCGTGGACGCCGCGATCCTCGCCCTCGTCGCCGTCGCCGCGCTCGCTGCGCTGGCGGCACTCGTGGTCGCGGTGCGCGTGTCCCGCCGCCTCGGGGAGCTTCCGGAAGCCGTCGCCGGCGACCGCGAGGCCCACCACCGGGCCCTTCTCACCGACCTTCGCAGCGGCCTGGCCGATTCCGCCGACCGCATCGCCTCGCGCCAGAGCGAGGAGGGCGACCGCCTGCGGCGCGCCGTGAGCGACGAGCTGGCGAGGAATCGCGAGCAGATGCAGAACTTCGAGCGCGCGCTCCAGGAGAAGGTCGACCTGCGCCTGGCCGAGATCGGCGGCAAGGTGAGCGAGCGCCTCGACGAGGGCTTCAAGCGCACCAACGAGACGTTCGTGAGCGTGATGACGCGCCTGCAGACCATCGACGACGCGCAGAAGAAGATCGAGACGCTCACCACCAACGTCGTGAGCCTGCAGAACCTGCTGGGCAGCAAGAGCTCGCGCGGGGCGCTGGGCGAGCGCCAGCTCGAGGACATCGTGAAGAACGTGCTCCCCGAGGCGGCCTACGAGTTCCAGTACACCTTCCAGACGGCGAAGAACCTGCGCGCCGACTGCGTGCTGAAGCTCCCCGAGCCCAGCGGGATGATCGCCATCGATTCCAAGTTCCCGCTCGAGAACTACGAGCGCATGATCTCGGACGGCCCCGACAAGGTGACGCCGGGGGTCTTCAAGGCGGACGTGCGCCGCCACATCGACGACATCGCCTCGAAATACATCATTCCCGGCGAGACGGGCGACGGCGCGGTGATGTTCGTGCCCGCGGAGTCCGTCTTCGCCGAGATCCACGCGCGCCACCGCGACCTCGTCGAGTACGCGGGGCAGCGCCACGTGTGGATCGTCTCGCCCACGACGCTGATGGCGGTGCTCAACACCGCGCGTGTCGTGCTGAAGGACGTGGAGACGCGCAAGCAGATCCACATCATCAAGGACGAGCTGGGCAAGCTCGGCCGCGAGTTCGGCCGCTTCGACGAGCGCATGAGGAAGCTCGCCGAGCACATCCGCCTCGCGCACGAGGACGCGGGCCAGGTGCAGATCACCGGCCGCAAGATCAGCGAGAAGTTCGCCGCCATCGAGCGCGCGGAGCTTCCCGGCGCGCAGCAGGTCCCCGCGGTGCCCGAAGCCAGCCCGCCCCAGCTCACCGTGGTGCCGAAGCCGGACTAGGCGGCCGCGGGAAGCGCACCCGCACCTTGAGCCCGATTCCCCCGGAGCCGTCTCCCAGTTCGATGTCGGCGCCATGCGCGCGCGCGATGTCGCGAACGATCGACAGACCCAGCCCCACGCCCGGCTGGCTGCTGGACGCGAGCCGGTGGAACGGCTCGAAGACGCGCTCCCGGTCGGCCGCCGCCACGCCTTCGCCGCTGTCCTCCACCTCGATGGCCGGCGCCTCGCCCGGCGCCGACATCCGGACGGTGACGCGCCCGCCTTCGGGCGTGTAGCGGATGGCGTTGTCGACGAGGTTCTTCACCAGCTCGCGGATGAGGGTCGGGTCGGCGCGCATCGGCACGGCGTGCTCTCCTTCGAAGCCCAGGTCGATGCGCCGAGCGACCGCCCCGGTGCCCAGCTCCAGGCAGGCCTCGCGCGCGACTTTCGCGAGGTCGAGCTCCTCGAAGGCGGGCGTCGCGATGCCGTGCTGCGCCCGGGCGCGCGTGAGCAACTGGTTGGCGAGGTTGATCGTGTCGCCCACCGAGCGATCCATGGCGGCCACCGTCTCGCGCAGACGCGCCGGGTCATCCTCGCGCAGCGCGAGCCCGGTCTGCGTGCGCAGCACGGCGAGCGGCGTGCGCAACTGGTGGGTGGCGTCGGCGATGAATCGCTCCTGCCGGTCCAGCGCGCCCTTGAGCCGGCCCACGTAGTCGTTCATGCCGGCCACCAGGGCGCCCACTTCCCGCGGGACGCCGCGCGTGTCGATGGGAGAGAGGTCCCCCGCCGCGCGCGCGTCCAGCTCCGAGCGCAGCCGGCCCAGCGGCCGGAAGGCCACGCGCACCACGACGACGATCACCAGCGCGGCCAGCGCCACGAGCAGGAGCTGGCTCGCCACCGTGTCCACCATGAGCTTTCTCGTGAGCGCTTCCCGCGACACGAGGGTTTCGGCCACCTGGATGAGGGCCATGCCCCGGATGCGGTCGTCGAAGACGGGCTGGTGCAGCGCGACGATGCGCACGGGCTCGCCGCGATACTCGGCGGTGTAGAAGCTCGCCAGCGCGAAGTAGTCCTCGGAGCGCGGCAGGCCGGACGGCACGCGCGGCAGGTCGTCGTATCCGGAGACGGCGGCTCCGTCGAGGCCTCCGACGCGATAGAAGACGTGACCGCGCAGGTCCGACTGGAAGAAGTCGAGCGCGATGTAGGGCACCTCGACGGCCACGCGCCCGTCGCGCAGCTCCACCCTGTCGGCCACGGCGCGCGCGACCGCGAGCAGCGACCGGTCGTAGGCCGTGTTCACCGCCTTGAGCGCCGTGCGGTAGGCGCTGACGGAGTTGACGGCAACCAGGAGGGCGAGCGCCGGCAGCAGCCACCAGAGCAGGCGCGACTGCAGCCCCTGGGCCAGGCGGGGGGCGTTCACGGCGCCGCCTCTTCCAGCAGGTAGCCGAGCCCGCGCAGGGTCACGATGCGCACGCGCGCGCCGGCGAGCTTGCGGCGCAGGCGGTGGACATAGACCTCGATCGCGTCGGCCCTGGCCTCGCTTTCGAGGGGGAAGAGCCGCTCGTGCAGCGCGTCCTTCGCCACGACCTTGCCGGCGCGCACCATGAGCGATTCGAGCACCGCGAACTCCCGGGGCGTGAGGTTGAGGAGCCTGCCGTCGAGCTCGAAGGCGTGGCTCACCGGATCGAGGACGAGGTCGCCGCAGGCCGGGCGGGTCTGGCCGCCGGCCTCCGAGCGCCGCAGGAGCGCGCGGATCCGGGCCTCGAGCTCGTCGATCTCGAACGGCTTGGCGAGGTAATCGTCGGCCCCGAGGTCCAGCCCGCGGACGCGGTCCGACACTTCGGTCCGCGCCGTCACGATCAGCACCGGGGTGCGCGTGCCTCGCGCCCGCAACCGCCGCAGGACCTCCAGCCCGTCCATGCGCGCGAGCGACAGGTCGAGGATCACGAGGTCGTAGCGCTCGGTCGCAAGCCGCGCGTCGGCGTCGACGCCGTTGAGCGAGCGCTCGACCGTGTAGCGGCTCTTCTCGAGCGCGCGCGCGACCCACCGGGACAGTTCCACGTGGTCCTCGACCAGCAGGATCCGCATTCCTCGCCCTTTCTTTCCATTCCATGGGGACCGAAAGCCACTTGAAAGCTTTCGCGCCTATCCTGCATTGTAGGCACCAGAGGGGCTCCCGGCCTGCCCGGGAAGCTTCCACCGAAATCAACCCGACCATCCGGAGGAGTTCCATGCGCAAGCCGCTTTCGATTCTCGTCGTTTCCGCCGTCGCAACCCTTGCGGGCCAGTCCGCGCTCGCCGCCATCGACAAGCCCGAGTGCATCGTGGGCGCGAAGCCGGGCGGCGGGTTCGACCTCACCTGCAAGCTGGCCCAGACGTCGCTCATGGATCTCAAGCTCCTGAAGGAGCCGATGCGCGCCACCTACATGCCCGGCGGCATCGGCGCCGTGGCCATGAACACGGTCGTGGCCCAGCGCGCCGCGGACCCGAACGTGATCGTCGCGTTCTCGGGCGGCTCGCTCCTCAACATCGCGCAGGGCAAGTTCGGCAAGTGGACGGAGAACGACGTGAGGTGGCTCGCCGCCGTCGGCACCGACTACGGCTCCATTTCCGTGGGCAAGGCCTCCCCCTGGAAGAACCTGGCCGAAGTCGGCGCCGCGATGAAGGCGGACCCGGCCAAGGTCCCGCTGGGCGGCGGCGGCACGGTCGGCAGCCAGGACTGGACCAAGGCCGCGCTCTTCGCCAAGAAG
>JAGRPO010000309.1 GCA_019449455.1 Betaproteobacteria bacterium
CCCGAGTACATCGCCTATCACGACCGCGAGTGGGGCCGGCCGGTGCACGACGACCGGGTGCTCTTCGAGTTCCTGGTTCTCGAAGGCGCGCAGGCCGGGCTTTCGTGGTCCACGATCCTGGCCAAGCGGGAGAACTACCGTCGCCTGTTCGCCGGCTTCGATCCGGCGAAGGTGGCGCGGTTCTCCCAGGCGCGGGTGGAGAAGCTGCTGCTCGACCCCGGCATCGTGAGGAATCGCCTGAAGGTCGAGGGCACGGTGAGGAACGCGAAGGCCTTCCTCGCGGTGCAGAAGGAGTTCGGGAGCTTCGACGCCTACGCCTGGCGGTTCGTGGGCGGCAAGCCGCTCGTGAACAGGCGCCGGTCGATGAAGGCGGTTCCCGCGAGCACGCCCGAGTCGGACGCCTTCTCGAAGGATCTCCGCAAGCGCGGCTTCACCTTCGTGGGCTCGACGATCATGTACGCTTTCATGCAGGCGGTGGGGATGGTCGACGACCATCTCGCCGGCTGCCCATTCCGCGGATCGAACCGAAAATGACCAGCGATGCCAAGAAGCAAGGCCGGCCGCCGTCGCGCACCAAGGCCGCTTACGCGAACCTGCCGCTCGTCTATTCCTGCTCCGGCTGCTCGGACGTCGCGCAGCTCGCCAATTCGATGGCAGTGCGCCTCGACCGGGAGAAGCTGGCGGAGATGTCGTGCATCGCGGGAGTCGGCGGCGGCGTGCGCGCCCTCGTGAAGACCGCCTGCTCCGGCCGCAAGATCCTCGCGCTCGACGGCTGCCCCCTGCATTGCGTGCGCCACTGCCTCGAGCAGGTCGGCGTCTCTCCCACCGTGCACGTGGACCTGTCCCGGGCGGGCGTGAAGAAGAGCTTCCACGCGGACCCGTCGCCCAACGAGGCGAAACGGGTGTGGGCGGCCGTGATCCTGCCGGCCATCGCGCGGCTGCGCCAGGATGCCCCCTGAACCCGGTTCGCAGACCATGACCGCGGGGCCAGGCGCGAAACCGGACCTGAAGGCGATCTCCGCCGGCACGCTGGCGCATTACGACGGGCGCGCCGAGGATTTCCGCGACGGCACGCGCGACCACGACGTCACGCAGAACATCGAGGCGCTGTTGCGCAACATCGAGGCGCAACCGCCCTTCGCCATCCTCGATTTCGGCTGCGGGCCGGGGCGCGACCTGAAGGCCTTCACTGCGCTCGGCCACGTCGCCGTCGGGCTGGACGGGTCGGCGCGCTTCGTCGAGATGGCCCGCGCGGATTCGGGGTGCGAGGTCTGGCAGCAGGATTTCCTGGCGCTGGAGCTTCCGCCGGCGCGTTTCGACGGCGTGTTCGCCAACGCCTCGCTCTTCCACGTGCCCCGCGCCGAGGCGCCGCGCGTCCTGCGGCAACTGCACGCGACCCTCAAGCCCGGCGGAGTGCTCTTCTGCTCGAACCCGCGCGGATCGAACGAGGAAGGCTGGAATCGCGGCCGCTACGGCGCCTACCACGACCTCGAGGCCTGGCGCCGGCTGGTGACGGACGCGGGCTTCGTCGAGATCGAGCACTACTACCGCCCGCCCGGCCTGCCGCCCGAGCAGCAACCCTGGCTCGCCACGGTCTGGCGCCGGTAGCCGCGCGCCCGAACGCGGCGCCACGCGCCGGGCTTGCAGTCAGGCGCGGGAGCGGGTGCCGACGTTGAGGGCCGTGAGGATGGCCAGCGACTGGAGGATCGCCACGCCCCAGAGGACGTCGGTGTAGCGCCCCGCGTCCATGAAGGGGCCGAAGACGATGGGCGCGGTGGCAAGCCCCAGGTCGATGCCGGAGTAGACGAAGCCGGAGATGCGCCCGTAGGCCGAGTGGCCGAAGGCGGAGGTGGCCGCGCGCCGCACCAGCATGTCGCGCGACGGCCCCGAGAACCCGGCCCCGAATCCCATGATGCCCATGAGCGTCACCACGCCCCACGCGGGCGCCGCCCCGGTGGCGAGCCCGACGGCGCAAAGGCCCGCCACCCCCAGCGCGATGGCCACTTTCGCGTCCTGGCGCTGCCCCTGCGTCGCGAAGAATCCGCCCGTCGCGGTCCCAGCGGCCGAGCCGAGCAGGTACGCCGTGAGGCCGGAAGTCGCCAGCGCGAGCGAGAACCCGTAGCTCTTCTCGAAGATCGGCGCGGCGAAATTCTGCAGGATGCCGAAGGCCATCACGGTGAAGAAGAAGAACACGAAGCACATCCACACCACGGGCACGCCCAGGAAGGCGAAGGTTCCTCCGCCCCCTCTCCTGCCATCGACCACCGCCACGGCCGCATCGTCGAGGAGCGACCGGTTCACGAACAGGAACGCCCCCGCGAGCAGGCCCACGAGGCACGCCGCGATCCCCGAGGCGCGCCAGCCCCATTCCGTCGCCACCGCGATCATCAGCACCGGCGCAGCCGCCCAGCCCAGGTTCCCCGAAAGCCCGTGCACCGAGAACGCGTGCCCCAGCCGCGTCGTGGAGACGCGCCGGTTGAGCAGCGTGAAGTCCGCGGGGTGGAAGACGCTGTTGCCCATTCCCGCCACCATCGCCGCGAGAAGCAGCATGGGGAAATTCTGCGCGGCCGCCAGGAAAAGCCCGGAGAGCGACAGGAGCGCGATGCCGCCCAGCAGCACCCGCAGCGCCCCGAACCGGTCCACCACGAACCCCGCCATCGCCTGCCCCGTGCTCGACACGATGAAGAACACGGTCATCGCCAGCCCCACCTGCGTGAAGGACAGGCCGAACTCCGCCATCAGCCACGGAAACAGCGGCGGAATCATGAAATGGAAGAAGTGCGAGGTCCCGTGCGCGAACCCCACGAGGGAGATCACCGTCGCGTCCTGGCGAAAGCTCGTGGCTGGGGTGGTGGCGGACATGGTCTGGGGGGTACGCGAAATCCGGCATCGATTCTATCCGCTTTGCCTCCCCCCGCCCGCCGGCCGGGCCGTTGACTCCAGTCAAAAGCCCGTCGCTTCAGGGGGATAGGGTGGAGGGGAACCCCCGGAGGCATCCGACGTGAACGCGCGGGAAAAGCCCTCACCCCAGGCGATCGAAGCCTGCATCGCCAAGGTCCTCGCCGCCGAACGCGATGCGCACGCGTCGATCGAGTCGGCCGGGGATCGCGCCGCGGCCGCCGTCGCGCAGGCCCGGGCGAAGGCCCGCGCCATCTCCGAGCGCGCCGAGGCGAGGCTCGCCGCCGCCCGCCAGTCGGTGGAGGCGCGCATCGCCCGCCGCCAGGCCGAGGCCGATCTGCAGGTGAGGACTCTCCACGAAACCCTCGAGCCCGCCGATGCCGACGAAGGCGGCCTCGACGAAGCGCTCGCCCGCGTCGCCGCCTCCCTCACCACCGGCCGCAAGCCATGATCGCCGCGGGCAGCCTCGAATTCGCGCTCTCGCGCATGCAGGCGCGCCTCTCGCGGCGGCCCTCGGAGGGCACCTGGGCCGCGATCGAGGAAGCCCGCTCGCTGGTCCCGATCTACGACGCCGTGCGCGGCACCTCGCTCGAGCGCCTCCTCGCCGCCCTGCCGCCGGAGCCCGACCTGCCCGACGTCGATCGCGCGGCGCGCACCGCGTGGTCGCGAACGGTCGCGGAGGCCGCTTCCTGGATGCCCTCGGAATGGAGCGCGGCGCTCGCGTGGTGCGATTCGGCCGCGGACCCCTCGCCCTCCGCCACCCCGCACCCGACGCTGCTCCCGTCGCTCTCCCATCCCGAATGGCGCAGCCGCTGGCCTCCCGGCGAGGACGACCCGGGCCTGGACGAGCTGGCCAGGCGTTTCCGGGACCACCTCGCGCGCTTCCGCATCGCGCCCGTGCACGAGGCCGATGCCCTTCGCCGCGGCTTCGAGGAGCGCCTTCTCGCGATCTTCCGCCGCCGCCCCGTGCAGGCCGCGGCCGCCTTCGCCTGGCTTTCGCTCGCGGCCCTCGACCTCGAGCGCCTGCGTGGCGAGATCGAACGCCGGATCGCGTTTCCCGAGGCGAGGATCGCCGCATGATCCGCCCGCGTCCGGCCCGCTGGTTCGAGGCGCTCGTCGCCAAGGACGACACGACGCTGCTGCTGGAGGCGCTGGCGGCCACGGGCGCGGTCGAGCTCGAAGCACGCGCCGGCGCCACGCTTCCCGAAGCCTTCGCCACCGCCGGCCCGGCGCTC
>JAGRPO010000310.1 GCA_019449455.1 Betaproteobacteria bacterium
CGGGGCGGTCACCGCGTCGAACCGGCGGCGCATCCCCTCCCCTTCGCTGAGAAGGTACTCCGGGTGCGTGCCCCAGCGGCGCCACTGCCAGGCCACGCCGGCCGGCAGGTCGCCGACCATGCGCAAGCGCTTGCCGGGGAAGTAGCCGAAGAGGGGCGTGAGGAGCGGGATGGCGACGAACCAGAAGAGCCGCACCTGCAGGGGCATGCGGTCGTTGTGGCGGTACCAGCCGGAACCCGCCGTCACCGTGACGAAGGCGTTCAGGCGCGCCCCCTCGGGCACCGCGCCGAAGAGCTGCCCCCCGAGGCTGTGGCCGAGCGCGAACGCCGGCAGGCCCGGGCCCATGGCGCGCGCGTGACGCAGCATCTCGTCGAGGTCCGACTCGGCCCACGTCGTGACGCTCGCCTCGAATCCGCGCAGGCTGCCCCCGCGCGACGCCCCCATGCCGCGGTAGTCGAACGTGAGGACGTGCACGCCGCTCTCCGCGAGGAAGCGGGCGAGCGGCTCGTAGAAGTCCTGCCGCACGCCCATGGCGCCGGCCAGCAGCAGCGTCGCCCAGGCCCTCCCTTCCGCGGGAAAGCGCGTGACCGCAAGCTCGTGGCCGTCGGCGGCCTTCGCCGTGTCGCGCCGTTCCATGCCGGCTCAGGGCTTGCGGCGGGGGGAGACCCACATCGTGATGACCGCGCGGCAGACAACCTCGCCCGCGCGATCCTTCACCTCCACCGTCACGGGCACGTCGCGGCCCGGCCCCTCGGCGATCTCGCCCACGCTCGCGTGGGCCTCGACGTCGGAGGCGGCTTTCTTCAGGTACTCGACCGCCATGCCCTTCGGCAGCCAGCGCATCGAGGCCGGAATCGTGATCTCGGTCATCGTGCCCGCGGCCAGCTCCGCGAGGTTGCACATCGCGATCGCGTGCACCGTGCCGATATGGTTCGTCACCGCGCGCCGCTTTCGCATCGACACCCGCGAGTAGCCCGGCCTGAACTCCTCGAACCGCGGGCGGATGCTCCCGAAGTACGGCGCCTTCCAGCAGATGATCCGCGAGAAGATCGCCTTGCCGAGCGGCACCGCCTCCAGGCGCCGCCACATCGCGAGCGCGGCGCTCACGCTAGAGGGTGTCCCAGCCGGTGTCCGGCACGAACCGGTCCCCGTGCTTCGCGCGCAGCTCCGCCATGGTCTTCAGCCACGACTCCTTGCCGTGCTCCCGGATCGCGGAAATCGGCCCGCCGCGGTGCGGCGCGAATCCGGTACCGAAGATGACGCCCGCGTCGCAGAGGTCCGCGTCGGTCACGATCCTCTCGCGCAGGCACGCCACCGCCTCGTTCAGCGCCGGGAGCACCAGCCGGTCCGCGATGGGCTTGAGTTCCACGCTTCCGGTTCCGCCCGACTTCTGCGCCTTGCCCCTGGTCCACGTGTAGAAGCCCTTGCCGGTCTTCTTGCCGAGGTTCTTTGCCTCGATGTTGGCCTGCAGCTTCTTCGGGATGGGCGTTCCCGGCTTCGCGAGCTCCTGGCCGACGGCCCAGCAGATGTCCAGGCCCACCATGTCCGCGAGCTCGATGGGCCCCATCGGCATGCCGAAGTCCTTCGCGGCCGCGTCGATGGTCTCGCCGGGCACGCCCTCGTCGAGCATGAGCATCGCCTCCATGAGGTAGGGCGAGAGCACGCGGTTCACCAGGAAGCCGGGCGCGCTCTTGCACGGCAGCGGCAGCTTGTCGATCTGCTTCGCGAAGGCCTGCCCGGCCTGCATCACCTCGGGGGCCGTCTGCGGGCCCTCGACGATCTCCACGAGCATCATCATCGCGACCGGGTTGAAGAAGTGCAGCCCCACGAGGCGCTCGGGGCGCTGGAGGACCCCCGAGAGTTCCTGCAGCGGGATGCTCGACGTGTTCGAGGCGAGGATCGCGCCGTCCTTCATCCGGGGCTCGATGCCGGCGAAGAGCTTGCGCTTGATCTCCGCGTTCTCGACGATCGCCTCGATGACGAGGTCCGCCTTTGCCACGCCATTGCCCGACACGTCCGGGATCAGGCGGTCGAAGGCGGCCTGCACGAGGTGCGGCTGCTTCAGGCGCTTCTTGAAGAGCGCGTGCGCGCGCTGGATCGCGGGGGCGATGCGTTCCGGCGCCAGGTCCTGCAGCGTCACCGTGATGCCCTTGAGCGCGCACCACGCGGCGATGTCGCCGCCCATGGCGCCGGCGCCGATGACGTGCAGGTGGCGGATCGGCGCGATGCCCGACTTGCCGAGGGCCTTCATCCGGTCCTGCAGCTTGAAGAGGCGGATGAGGTTGCGCGTCGTGGGGTGCGCGAAGAGGCTCGCCATCGAGGCCGGGTGGCCGATGGGCACGTTCCTCACGTCCCCGCCGAAGTCCTTCCACAGGTCGATGATGGCGTAGGGCGCGGGATAGTGATCCTGGCGCGCCTTCTCGGCCACCTTTTTCCTCGACATCCTCGCCACGAGCGAGCGCACGACCGGCCAGTCGGTGACGGCAGCGGCGAACGGCGGCTTGTGCCGCGGCGGCGGGCTCGCGAGGAACATCCGCACGGCATTGTCGAAATGGCGCTTCTGCGTCACGGCGTCCACGAGCCCCAGCTTCTTCGCGCGGCGCCCGTCGACGCCGCGGCCGGTGAGCATCAGGTCGAGCGCGCTGGCCGCGCCGATGAGCGCGGGCATGCGCCTGGCGCCGCCCCAGCCCGGCACGATGCCGATCATCACCTCGGGCAGCGCCATGCGCGTCTTCGGGCCGTCGTCGGCGATGCGGTACCGGCAAGCGAGCGCCAGCTCCGTTCCGCCGCCCATGCAGAAGCCGTGGATCATGGCGAGCGTCGGGAAGGGCAGCGCCGCGATCTTGTCGAAGACGACGTTTCCCAGCGTGGTGAACGCCATCGCCTGCTCGGCGCTCGAGATCGTCGTGAACTCGTCGATGTCGGCGCCGGCCGCGAAGCCGTTCTCCTTGGCCGAGAGGATGGCGAGCCCCTTCGGCGGCATGGCCGCCAGGTGGTCGGCGATGCGGCCGAGCTCCTCCAGGGCCTGCGTGGAGAAGGTGTTGGTCGCGCTGCCGGCGCGGTCGAACCACAGCCAGGCGAGATTGTCCGCGTCGACCTCGAGCTTCCAGTGCTTCAAGTCCATGGCGTCTTCTTTCTCAGTTTTGCCCGCCCGCCGGGCGGAGGGAATCCGCCCGGCGGATGTGCAGCGTCTTTTCCACGCGCGCCACGGGATGGCCCTTCGCGTCGGTGATCTCCACGGCGAACGTGGGCTCGTGCTTCGAGCCGCCGGCGGTCCGCGCCACGGCCTCGTCCAGCATCGCCTGCGAGAGCTCGAAGCGCGCGGTGAGCGTTCCGCGCCCCGGCTTCAGGAAGCGGATGCTCCCCGCCTTGTCCCAGACCACGTAGTCGCGGCCGAGGTTGCGCATCATCATGATCATGTAGAACGGGTCGGCCATCGCGAACATCGAGCCCCCGAAATGCGTGCCGACGAAATTGCGGTTGAGCAGCCGCGCGCGAAGCTCGACCGTCACCTGCCGGAATTCCGGGTCGATGTGCGTGACCCGGACCCCGGCCGCCCGGAACGGCGGCCAGAGGTTGAACAGCCGCCGCATCCACGCGGGACTGAAGTCGACGCGCGACAGGTAGCCCTGGGACATCGGCGCCCCGCCTACGGCCGCTCGAGGAGCATCGCGCCGCCCTGCCCGCCGCCGATGCACAGCGAGGCCACGGCGCGCCTGCCGCCGGTGCGCTCGAGGACCTTGAGCGCGTGCAGCACCACCCGCACTCCCGAGGCGCCGATGGGGTGCCCGAGCGCGATGGCGCCGCCGTCCACGTTGAGCTTGCCGCGGTCGAGCCGCCCGAAGGCGTGATCGAGCCCGAAATGCGTCTTGCAGTACTCGTCGCTTTCCCACGCCGCGAGGCAACCCAGCACCTGCGCGGCGAAGGCCTCGTTCACCTCGACGCAATCGACGTCGTCCCAGGCGAGGCGGTTCCTCTGCAGCATCGGCGTGATGGCGTGCACCGGCCCCAGTCCCATTTCCGCGGGGTCGAGCGCCCCCCAGTTCGCGTCGGCGACGCGCCCGAGCGGCTTCAGCCCGTATTCCTCCACGACCTCCTCGGCCGCGAGGATGACCATCCCGGCGCCGTCGGTGATCTGCGAGCTGTTTCCCGGCGTCACGTTGCCGTAGGTGCGGTCGAAGACGGGCTTCAACTTCGCGAGCTTCTCGACGCTGGAATCGCGCCGCAGCCCGTCGTCCGTCGCGTACACCGTTCCGTCCGGCCCGTAGATCGGCTCGATCTCGGCGAGGTGCCCGTTGTCCTGCGCGAAGGCGAGGCGCCGGTGCGATTCCACCGCGAACTCGTCCATCATCTGCCGCGTGATGCCGAAGCGCTTCGCGACGATCTCCGCCGTCGAGCCCATCGAGAGCTTCACCACCGGGTCCGTGAGGCCGCGCAGGATCGCGATGACCGGGGCGAGGTTGGCGAGCCGGAACTTCGCGGCCGTCGCCGCCTTCTGCCCGAACGACTTCGCCGCGTACCAGTCCGCGAGCCAGTTCACCATCGCCGGCCCGAACAGCAGCGGCGCGTGGCTCATGGCGTCGGTGCCGCCCGCGAGCACGAGGCTCGAGCGCCCGGCCTGGATGTTCAGGCACGCCGTGTCGATCGCCTGCATGCCCGAGGCGCAGTTGCGCATCACGGTCCACGCCGGGACCTTCTCGCCGCAGCCGAGCCGCAGCGACACCACGCGGCCGATGTTGGCCTCGTCGGCCGAGGGCATGGCGGCGCCGACGATCACCTCGTCGAACGCGGTGGCGTCGAACGGCTGGCGCGCGACGAGGGGCCGGCCCGCGGCCACGGCGAGGTCGGAACCGGAGAAGGGGCCCAGCCCCTTCTTCGCCCTCAGGAACGGGGTGCGGGCCCCGTCGACTACATAGACGCGGCGCGCGGCCATTGGGCGTTCTCCTGGCAGGATTGTCGGGAAAGGTCGAGCGGGAAGTCGTCGACCATGATCACCGCCCGCCTGAGGCGGTCGGTGCGGGCGAGGTGCTCGAATTCGGCGAGCGTGATGATGCCGCCCTTGACCGCCGCGTCGCGGCGCTCGGCAAGCGTGCGCTGCGCAAGCCTGCCGTCCTTCTGCGCGGCGCGGATCTTCGCCTCGATGGGATCGGCCTCGATGACCGCCTCCATCGCGAACTCGAGCCGCCCGATCACGTCGTCCTCCCTGCGCGGCAGGTAGATGCCCGCGGTGAGGCGGTCGCGCGCGGCGCCCGGCTCGATGAGCAGCCGCGCCACGCGCGAGGCCCACTTGTCGTGCGGCGCGGTGAGCGTGAGCCCCTTCGGGAACGCGAGGCGCCGCAGCGCCCAGGCGATCGGCCGGTTGGGGAAGTTGGCGAGCACGCCGTCCAGCGCGACCTGCAGCTTGAACGAGCTGTCGTACATGGCCCAGGTGAGCAGCGGCAGGTCCTCCTCCGGGCAGCCGTCGTCGTGGAAGCGCTTCACGATGGCCGACATCATGTACAGGTGCGACAGGATGTCGCCCAGCCGCGCCGAGAGCATCTCCTTGCGCTTGAGGCTGCCGCCGATCACGAACATCGACATGTCGGCGAGCAGCGCGAAGGCCGACGAGAAGCGCGTGAGGATCTGCAGGTAGCGGCGCGTGCGCGGCGAGCCGGGCACGGGGATGCCCTTGCCGCCGGTGAGGCCGAGCCAGAGGGCGCGCGCGCCGCTGGAGACGGTGAAGGCCACGTGCCCCCAGAGTGCCTCGTCGAACGCGGCGAGGTCGTTCGCGCCTGCGGCGCGGATCTCCTTGAGCACCCAGGGATGGCAGCGGATGGCGCCCTGCCCGAAGATGATGAGCGAGCGCGTGAGGATGTTGGCGCCCTCCACGGTGATCGCGATGGGCACCGTCTGGTAGGCGCGGCCGAGGTAGTTGTTCGGGCCCATGCAGATCCCCTTGCCGCCGTGCACGTCCATGGCGTCGTTGAGGACCGAGCGCATGCGCTCCGTCATGTGGTACTTGCAGATGGCCGAGATGACGCTCGGCTTCTCGCCCATGTCGAGCGCCGTCATCGTCATGCGGCGCATGCTGTCCATCACGTAGGTGGAGCCGCCGATGCGCGCGAGCGCCTCCTCGATGCCCTCGAATTTCCCGATGGGCGTCTTGAACTGCGCGCGGATGCGGGCATAGGCGCCGGTGGCGCGCGAGCCGAGCTTGCCCGCCGCCATCGACATCGACGGAAGCGAGATGGAGCGGCCGGCGGCGAGGCACTCCATCAGCATCCGCCAGCCCGTGCCCGCCTGCGCCGCGCCGCCGATCACCCAGTCGATCGGGATGAAGACGTCCTTGCCCGTCGTGGGACCGTTCATGAACGCGCAGCCCAGCGGATCGTGCCGGCGGCCCACGTTCACGCCGGGGTGCGAGGTCGGGACGAGCGCCAGCGTGATGCCGACGTCCTCGCCGCCGCCCAGGTGCCCGTCGGGGTCGTAGAGCTTGAACGCGAGGCCGAGCAGGGTCGCCACCGGCGCGAGGGTGATGTAGCGCTTCTCCCAGGTGAGCCGGATGCCGAGGGTCTCCCTGCCGTCGTGCATGCCCTTGCACACGATGCCGAAGTCCGGGATCGACGCCGCGTCCGAGCCCGCGTCGGGATTGGTGAGGGCGAAGCAGGGAATCTCCAGCCCCTTCGCGAGGCGCGGCAGGTAGTGGTTCTTCTGCTCCTCGGTGCCGTAGTGGATGAGGAGCTCCGCCGGGCCCAGCGAGTTGGGGACCATGACCGTCACCGCGGCCGCGCCGCTGCGCGACGAGATCTTGGTGACGATCTCCGAGTGCGCGAAGGCCGAGAAGCCCAGGCCCCCGAAGGCCTTCGGGATGATGATGCCGAGGAAGCCCTTTTCGCGGATGAACTTCCACGTCGCGGGCGTGAGGTCCAGGCGCTCGTGGTTGATGTCCCACTCGTCGAGCATGCCGCAGAGCTCCTCGACGGGGCCGTCCACGAAGGCCTGCTCCTCGGCGGTGAGCTTCGCCGCGGGGTAGCCCAGGAGCTTCTTCCAGTCGGGCGCGCCGGAGAAGAGGTCCGCGTCCCACCAGATGCTGCCGGCGTCGAGCGCCTCCTGCTCCGTCTGCGACATCTGCGGCAGTATCCGCTTGAACACGCCGAAGAGCGGCCCGGTGACCACCGCGCGGCGCAGCGGCCTGACCACGGACAGCGCGGCGAACAGGGCCAGCGCGGCCCAGGCGGCGATGATGACGCCGGCCGGCGCGCCGGTGAACGCGGTGAGGCAAGCGGCGCCGGCGGCCAGCGCGGCCGACCACGCGAGCGCGTTGGCGCGGTGGTAGGCAAGCGCCCAGGCAACCGCGAGCACGGCCAGCACCGACAGGATGATCGTGAGCATCGTCATTCTCCTTCCCGAAAGAACCCTCCCGTGAAACGGGAGGGCGTTGCTCCTCGTCGCCCCTTGGGGGCTTCTTCTAGGTGCCCGAGACCAGCTCGAGCTTCTTCGTGTCGCCGAGCGGCGCCTTGAGGCCGGCCGCGAGGAACGGCGCCAGGCGCTGCAGCAGCATCTCGTCGTTGTCCTTGTCGTTCGGGAGGACGTGCGCCATGAGCTTCAGCGCGTCGGTTCCCGCGAGCGTGTAGGAGAGCGCGCCCATGACGAAGTGCAGGCGCCAGGTGAGCTCCTGTTTCGTCAGGTGCGGCAGCGCCTTCAGGAACGCGTCCTTGAACCGCGAGATCATCTCGGCGTACTGCTCCGAGAGGAAGCTGCGGATGAAGGGCGCCGGGTCCGCGTAGGCGCGGCCCAGCACGCGCAGGAAGTCCTTGCCCCCGCGCTTCTCGTCGCGCGAAAGGCGCAGCGCCGGGATGAGCATCGCCGACAGGATCTTCTCGCACGACAGCGGGCGGCCGCCGGCCTCGCGCTCGTAGCGCGCGAGGAGGTCGATGCGCTCCTGGTTCATGGGGTCGAGCCGGCGCGTGAGCACCGCCTGGAAGAGCTCTTCCTTGGTGCCGAAGTGGTAGTTCACCGCCGCGAGGTTCACGCCGGCGGCGGTGGTGAGCTGCCTCAGGCTCGTCGCCTCGAAGCCGTGCGCCGTGAACAGCGACTCCGCCGCGTCCAGGATGCGGGACTTCGTGTCCTGCGACAGGGCATCCATCGCGGGCGATCGGCGTGCGGGGCGCTGCGCGGGCATCGGTTCGGCCTCCCGGGAACCATGTGGGAAGGGCGCCGGAATCGCGTAAAACACGCGATTCAAACGCCCGTTTGAAACTATCGTATGGCGCGAGTCCGGCCATTGTCAAATCCCGGCGCCGCCCCGCCATCGGCTACACTCCAGCGGCACCATGGATCGAGCCCTCCTTCCCGCCCTCGCCTTCGCCGCGGCAGCCGCCGCCTTTCCCGCCGCCGCAATCCTGGTCCGCGCGGACCGCGACGACGAGGAATACCGGGAACTCGCCACGCGCTACCCCGCAGCCGTGGGTCTTGACGCAGCGGGCGGCTCGGGCGCGCTCATCGCGCCGCGCTGGGTGCTCACCACCGCGCAGCGGGCGACGGCGCTTCGCGAGGCGAAGGCTGCCTTGCGGGTCGATGGCGCCACCCACGAGATCCAGGAAATCTTCGTCCATCCCGGCTGGAAGCCCGGCGGCGAGTCGGACATCGCTCTCCTGTTCCTGCGCTCCCCCGTCACGGGACGCGAGCCGGCGCCGATCTACCGGATGGCCGACGAGGCGGGGCAAGCGGCGCGCATCGTCGGCAGGGGCGCGACGGGCCGCATCGGGGAGAAGCCCGCGAGGTCCGACGGCCGGCCGCGGGCGGCGATAAACACCGTGGATCGCGTGGGGCCGCTCACGCTGGGCGTTCGCCTCAAGGGGCCCGAGGACGCCTCCGACCTCCAGGGCGCGCTCGCGCCGGACGACGCGGGCTCGCCGGCCTTCTTCGAGGCGGGCGGCCGCATCTTCGTGGCCGGCATCGCGTCCCGGACCGAGGACGCCAATGGCGACGGCATCGCCGGAAGCGTCGGCGACTGGGAGAGCTACACGCGCATCTCCGCCTTCGCCGGATGGATCGACGACGTGATGTCGAAGGCGGCCGTGGCGGAAGCGGCGCGCGAGACGGCGCCGCCGCGTCGCTGAAGGCTCAGGCGCGCGAAAGCGCCTGGTCCAGGTCCCAAAGGATGTCGTCGAGGGTCTCGAGACCGATCGACAGCCGCACCATGTCCGGCGGAATGCCCGCCTTCACCTGGTCGGCCTCGGAGAGCTGGCGGTGCGTGGTCGAGGCGGGATGGATGACCAGCGACTTCGCGTCCCCGATGTTGGCGAGGTGGCTCACGAACTGCAGCCCCTCGATGAACTTCACGCCCGCCTCGTACCCGCCGCGGATGCCGAACGACAGGAGCGCCCCCGCTCCCCGGGGCATGTAACGCTTCGTGAGGGCGTGGTACTTGTTGTCCTCGAGACCGGGGTAGTTGACCCACGCCACCTTAGGGTGGCCGCCCAGGAACTGCGCCACGCCCATCGTGTTGGCGCAGTGCCGCTCCATGCGCACCGGCAGCGTCTCCAGCCCCTGGAGAAGGAGCCAGGCGTTGAACGGCGAGATCGCCGGGCCGAACACGCGCAGGATCTCCATGCGCGCCTTCATCGTGTAGCCGAAGTCGCCGAAGGTCTCAAAGAAGCGCACGCCGTGGTAGCCGGCCGAGGGCTCCGTCATCGAGGCGAACTTGCCGTTGTCCCAGGGGAACGTCCCGCTCTCGACCACGACCCCGCCCATCGTGGTGCCGTGGCCGCCGATGAACTTGGTGGCCGAGTGCACCACGATGTCCGCGCCGTGCCGCAGGGGCTGGCAGAGGTAGGGGGAGGCGGCCGTGTTGTCGACGACGAAGGGCACGCCCGCCTCGCGGGCGACGGCGCCGACCGCGGCGATGTCCACCATGTTGATCGCGGGGTTGCCCAGCGTCTCGGAGAAGACCGCCTTCGTGTTGGGGCGGATGGCGCGGCGGAAGTTCTCCGCGTCGTCCGGGTCGACGAAGGTGGTCTCGATGCCGAGCTTCGGGAAGTTGACGGCGAACATCGTGTGCGTGCCGCCGTAGAGCTTCGAGGACGAAACGATGTGGTCGCCCGCCTGGCAGATGTTGAGCAGCGCCACCATCTCCGCGGCCTGCCCCGAGGCGGTCGCCACCGCGGCGCGCCCGCCCTCCAGCGCGGACATGCGCTGCTCGAACATCGCGGTCGTGGGATTCGACAGCCGCGTGTAGACGTTGCCGAAGGTCTGCAGGTTGAAGAGGCTCGCCGCGTGGTCGGCGCTGTCGAAGACGAAGGAGGTCGTCTGGTAGATGGGCGCGGCGCGCGCGCCCGTCTCCCGGTCCGGGATCTGGCCCGCGTGAAGCGCCAGCGTCTCGAAGCCGAACTCGCGGTCGGCCATCGGCTATTTCGACGCGTCCAGCGACGCCTTCGTCCTGTCCAGCACCGTCATCGCGGTCGAGACGAACGTGGACACGTCGGTGAGGTTCGCCGGCACGATCAGCGTGTTGCCGGTCTTGGCGAGGTTGCCGAAGGCGTCCACGTACTTCTCCGCGACCTTGAGGTTGGCGGCGAGCATCCCGCCCTCCTCGCCGATGGCGGCCGCCACCTGGCGCACCGCGTTCGCGGTGGCCTCCGCCACCGTCGTGAGCGCCAGCGCCTCGCCCTGCGCCTTGTTGATCGCGGCCGTCTTGTCGCCCTCGGACTGCAGCACCTTGGCCTGCTTCGCGCCGTCGGCGATGTTGATCTCCTGCTGGCGCTGGCCCTCGCTCTTAGCGATGAGGGCGCGCTTCTCGCGCTCCGCGGTAATCTGCGCCTGCATCGAGCGCAGGATCGCCTCCGGCGGCGTGAGGCTCTTGATCTCGTAGCGCAGCACCTTGATCCCCCAGGTGCGCCCCGCCTCGTCGAGGACGGAGACGACCATGTGGTTGATCTCGCTGCGGCTCTCGAAGGTCTTGTCCAGCTCCATCTTGCCCACCTCGCTCCGGAGCGCCGTCTGCGCGAGCTGCGAGATGGCGAGCACGTAGTCCGACGAGCCGTAGGAGGCGAGCTTCGCGTCGGCCACCTGGTAGTAGATGATCCCGTCCACCGCGAGCTGTGTGTTGTCCTTGGTGATGCAGACCTGCTCCGGGATGTCGAGAGGCACTTCCTTGAGCGAGTGCCGGTAGGCCACGCGGTCGATGAAGGGCACGATCACGTTCAGGCCCGGGGGCAGGACTTCGTGGAACTTGCCCAGGCGCTCGATCACCCAGGCCTGCTGCTGGGGAACCACGCGGATGCCCTCGATGATCAGCACCACGATCACCGCGATGAGGAACGTGGCGACGGTGACGCCGACGCTCTGGGTGAGGAATGCGGCGGCGATCGACAGTATGACGGCGACGAGTAGCTTCCAGAACATGGTGGCCTCCCTGGCTTGTTGTTCGTTCAGTGCGGCGACGGCGCGGCGCCCACGAGGAGCGTGCTGCCGTCCTGCCCGTTGATGATGAGGGTGGCGCCCGGCTCGGCCTGCGCTCCCGCGGCCACCCGCGCGTCCCACGTGGTGCCCCGGTAGGTCACCCGGGCCGTCCTCGAGTTCGCGTCGACCCAGGCCTCGAGGACCACCGGCTGGCCGAGGTCGAGGAAATTGTCGTTCGCGCCGCCGCGCTGGCGCGTGCGGTGCCAGCGGTTCACGTACCACGTGCCGGCCAGGGCCACCACGCAGGCGCCGACCGCCTGCGCGACGTAGCTGCCGCCGGCCCAGGCGACCGCGGCCCCCGCGAAGGCGCCCACGCCGATCACGAGCAGGTAGAAGGTGCCCGTGATGAGCTCGATGATGACGAGCGCGAAGCCGGCGATGATCCAGAGCAGGTACGGTTCCATGGCGTCCTTTCCTCGGTGGGCTGCGAACGTGGGCCCATTCTACGGTCGCCGGCCGAACGCCGGGGGCGCAGCTCAGGCGGGGCGCCGGGCCGAGATGACCTTCGTGTCCACGCCCGCCCAGCCCAGCCCGCCGAAGAGGCGGCCGTGCTCGATCTTCACGCAGCGATCCTCGATCACCTCGAGCCCCGCGGCCTCGGCCTTCCGGCGCGCCGCCTCGTTCGTCACGCCGAGCTGCATCCAGAGAACCTTCGCGCCGATCGCGATGGCCTCGTCGGCGAGCGCCCCGATCTCCTCGCTCCGGCGGAAGCAATCGACGATGTCGACCTTCGCCGGGATGTCGGCGAGCGACGGGTAGCACTTTTCGCCCAGAACGCTGTCGTACTGCGGGTTGACCGGCACGATGCGGTAGCCGTGTTCCTGCATATACTTGGCGGCGAAGTAGCTCGGCCGGTACCAGTTGGCTGAAAGCCCGACCACCGCGATGGTGCGGCTGTCGCGCAGGATGCGGCGAATCTTGGGCGTGTCGTCCATGGGTGTCCGGGATTGCAGGTAACGTCACGAGGATTCTACCCGCCATGCGCCGTTCGCTCATCCTGCTGGTCGCCGCGGGAGATCCGTGAAGGGCGGCAGCGCGACGGCCAGGGGCACATCACGGCTGCGCGCCCGAGGGCGCCGTCATGTGCTCGCGTCCCTGACCTCCTTCGCGTCCCCGGCCGCGCCGGCCGATCGATCGCGGTTCGCCCACCACGCACGCGCATCGTCCTCGCGCCACGGACGCTGGCGCGCAACCTCTGCTAGCACGGCGGCAACTTCCGCGATCGACTGCGGCCGTTCCTTGCGATCCTTGGAGAGGCATCGGGCAACCAGGGCCTCCAGGATGGCGGGCGAATCCTGCGCCCCGCAGGCCGCGATCGAGGGCGCCGGCACGTTGAGGACCTGGTAGACGAGGTCGTGGTCGCTCTGCGTCTCGAAGACGCGCCGGCCCGTGAGCACGAAGAACGCCACGGCCCCGAGCGCGTAGATGTCGGCGCGGGCGTCGGCGTCGGCGGGGTTGCGCAGCCGTTCCGGCGCCATGTAGAGCGGCGTGCCCAGCACGCGCGCGAATTGCGTGATGTCGCGCGTGTGCGCGTTCTCGAGCTCCTTCACGAGGCCGAAGTCGAGCACCTTCACGACGTCCAGCTCGCCGCCCTGGCGGCACAGCATCAGGTTGTGCGGCTTCACGTCCCGGTGCACCAGCCCGTGGTCGTGCGCCTCCTTCAGCGACGCGCAGACCTGGCGCAGCGCGTGCACCGCGCGCGACACCGGCAGGGGCCCGTGCCTCTGCACCAGGTCCTCGAGCGACAGGCCGTCGAGGTATTCCATGGCGTAGTAGAAGGTACCGTCGCGCGTGCGCCCGTAGTCGTAGATCTCGATGGTGTTGGGGTGCGAGAGCCGGCTGCAGAGCTGCACCTCGCGCTCGAAGCGGGTGATCATCTCGTCGCTCGCGAGCGCGGCCTTCAGCACCTTCACCGCCACCGGGCGCTTGAGGAGCGAATGGCGGGCGAGGTAGACGTGGCTGATGCCTCCCTCGCCGATCTCGCGCTCTATCGTGTAGGGGCCGATGCGGCGCGCCTCGCGCAGCTTCAGGCGAACCGCCCACAGCGAAGAGGACACCGCGGCCAGCAATGCCGCGGCGAGAAAGCCGAGCAGCGTGCCGAAGGCGATCTCCAGGTACTTGAGCGGAGCGTAGGCCTCCGTCGCCTCGATCTCCACCGCGATGACCATCTCCTTCTCGGGCAGCACGCGCCATGCGCCGATGACCTCGGCCCCGCGGTAGTCGCGGTAGGGCTCGAGGATCGCGCCCTCGTAGGGGCCACCGGCGGCCATCGCGCCCAGCGCAGCATCGGCGAGCTTCGTGAGGGGCCACTCGGCCGACGGCGTGGCCGGACGGAAGCCCGCGACGATGTCGCCGCCGGGATCGCGGATCGGGACGCGCAGGATTCCCGGGTCGCCGGCCTCCACGCGGCCGGCCTGGCGCAGGTCGCCGAGGTAACGGCTCTGCGTGAGCATCAGCCCGCGGCCGTCGAAGGCATAGGCCTCGCGCGTGGATTGCGCTGAGCTCAGGAGGAGAAGCGAGCCGAACCGCGCGTCGGCGAGGCGCCCGAAGCCGAGCGCGGCGATCACCTCGCCCGCGTCCCCGCGGATGGGCGTCTCCACCCAGACCAGCGGGCGATCGAAGGGCACCTTTTTCGACGCGCCCACGCGCTCGCTCTCCTCGAACGGCTGGACGAAGACGGTGCGGCCCGCGAACACCGGCGCAAGCCGCCTGGCGAAGCCCCCGCCGGCCACGGACAGGCCGCAGTACTCGTCGTGAAGGGAAGCGATGATGTCGCCGTCGCGATCGACGAGGTTCACCGCGGCCGCCTCCTCGAGGGCGACGAAGGGAGCGATCTGCGCGAGGAGCTTGCGGCGGGCGGGTGAACGGCACACCGCCGCGGCGTCCATCCCGCCGCGCGCCAGCTTCACCAGGGCGGCCGCCTCCCGCTGCACCAGCTCGTCGGCGGCCCATCGGTCGGCCGCGCGCTTCTTCTCGTCGACCCAGATGGTCAGCGCGCCGGCTTCGGCCTCCAGCAGCGAGCCCAGGCCCGCGGCGCGCAGGTCCCGAAGCGACTCGCGCACCTGGCCGTACGCCCACCATCCCATGGCGCCGAGCCCGACCGTGACGACGGCGAGGATCCCCACCAGGTTCCAGAACCGCTCCCGCGCCTCGTCTCCCGGCATGGCGCCGGGCGGGCGCAGCAGCGCCGGCAGGTTGTCGGGGATCTTGCGCAGGCCCGGGATGGGTTCGTGGGACGGCATGGGCGCATCATACGAGAGCATGGCGCCGCAAAGAAAAAGGCCGCGCCCGGGGGCGCGGCCATCAAGGTGAATCGGCCTTGCTGCTCGCCTGACGAATCCTCAAGCGATCCTGCCTTGCGACATCACTACCAGCGGTAGGTGTAGGTCAAGCCCACGAAGGTCACGTTCTGGTCCTCCTGGGCGGAGACCGTCGTGTTGTCGGAGTACAGGAACGAATTGCCGTTCCACTGCCAGGTCCACTCGTTGAAGTTCGACTTCTCGTAGC
>JAGRPO010000055.1 GCA_019449455.1 Betaproteobacteria bacterium
CTGCGCGACCAGGCGAGGAAGAGCACCGCGAGCGAGGCGATGGACACGGGCCATGCGTAGAAGGGGGCGAACCCCAGCACGGCGGCCGCGCCCGCCGCGGCCGGAAGCCCGATGCCCCACGCGAGCAGGGCGGAGGCGGGGCGCGCGGGCTCCCCGCCGGCCTCGGTCACCCGTCTTCCCCGTCGAGGCCCGGGGAGGCGCGGCGCTCGACGAGAAGCGAGTGCAGCTTGCGGCTGTCGGCGCGCAGCACCTGGAAGGCGATGCCGTCGACCAGCACCGTCTCGCCGCGCTTGGGCAGCCGCCCGAACCGCGACAGGACGAGGCCGCCGACGGTGTCGTGGTCGTCGTCGGGGAACGCGGTGCCGAAGTGGGCGTTGAAGTCGCCGATCTCGGTGACCGCCTTCACGCGGAAGCGCCCGTTCCTGTCGGCGAGGATGTTGTCCTCGGTCTCGTCGAAGTCGTACTCGTCCTCGATGTCGCCCACGATCTGCTCGATCACGTCCTCGATCGTGATGAGGCCGGAGACGCCGCCGTACTCGTCCACGACGATGGCGATGTGGTTCCTGTTGGCGCGGAACTCCTTGAGCAGGACGTTCAGGCGCTTCGATTCCGGCACGAAGACCGCGGGGCGGAGCATCTCGCGGACGTTGAACTCCTCCTCGGCGTAGAAGCGGAGCAAATCCTTCGCGAGGAGGATGCCGATCACGTTGTCGCGGTTCTCCTCCCACACCGGGAAGCGCGAGTGGGCCGTCTCGATCACGAAGGGGATGAACTTCTCCGGGCTCTCCTCGACGTCGATCATGTCCATCTGCGAGCGCGGCAGCATCACGTCGCGGACCTGCGTCTCGGAGACCTGGAGCACGCCCTCGATCATCGACAGCGCGTCGGCGTCGAGGATCTTCCTCTCGAAGGCGGAGTGCAGCAGCTCCACGAGCTGCTCGCGGTCCTCCGGCTCGCGCAGCAAAAGCGAGGACAGGCGCTCGAGAAGGCTCGGCTTTGCGGGATCGTCCATTCGGGGGTGTGCGGGGGGTCGGGTTCCGGAAATACTCTATCAGACCGGCGCGGAGGCATACGGATCGCCGAATCCGAGCCGGGAGAGGATGGCGCGCTCGTGCCGCTCCATGCGCCTGGCGTCGGCGTCCCGCTCGTGATCGAAGCCCTGCAGGTGCAGCAGCCCGTGGACCAGCAGGTGCGCGTGGTGCGCCAGGACGGGCTTGCCCTGGGCGCGCGCCTCCCGTGCCACCACCGGCGCGCAGATCACGACGTCGCCCGCCAGCGATCCCGCCGGCGCGTCGCCGTAGACGAAGGTGAGGACGTTGGTCGCGTAGTCCTTGCCGCGGAACTCGCGGTTGAGCCTGCGCCCCTCCGCCTCCGCGACGTAGCGCAGGGTCACCTCGGCGGGGCTCGCGAGCGCCACCCGGGCCCACGCCCTCAGGCGGGCGTCGGAGGGGATGTGCGCGGCGCGGGAAGCGCGCTGGATGGCGAGCGACAACCGCGTTGCCTTCACTTCTTCTTGGCCGATCGCCGCTCGTAGGCGTCGACGATGGCCTGCACCAGCGGGTGGCGCACGACGTCCTCGGACTGGAACACCGTGAAGGCGATGCCGCGCACGTCCGAGAGCACGTTGCGCGCGTCCACCAGCCCCGAGGCCTGGCCCCGCGCGAGGTCGATCTGCGTGACGTCGCCCGTGACGACCGCGCGCGAGCCGAAGCCGATGCGCGTGAGGAACATCTTCATCTGCTCCGGCGTCGTGTTCTGCGCCTCGTCGAGGATGATGAAGGAGTGGTTGAGCGTGCGCCCGCGCATGAAGGCGAGCGGGGCCACCTCGATCGCGCCCCGCTCGAAGAGGCGCCCGACCTTGTCGTAGCCCATCAGGTCGTAGAGCGCGTCGTAGAGCGGGCGCAGGTACGGGTCCACCTTCTGCGCGAGGTCGCCGGGCAAAAATCCCAGCTTCTCGCCGGCTTCCACCGCCGGGCGGGTGAGCATGATCCGCTTCACGGCGTCGCGCTCGAACGCATCCACCGCGGCGGCGACGGCGAGGAAGGTCTTGCCGGTTCCCGCCGGCCCCACGCCGAAGGTGATGTCGTGGGTGCGCATCTGCTGCAGGTACTGCGCCTGCCGCGGCGTGCGGGCGGTCAGCTCCGTCTTCCTCGGAAGCCGCAGCGCGGGCGATTCCGGCCCGCCCCCCACCGGAGAGCGCACGACCTCCACCAGCCCGAGCTGGATGTCCTCCACGGAAAGGTCGCGCGCCGCGAGATCGTAGAACTTGCGCAGCGCGCGCGCCGCGAGGCCCACCTGCGCCGGATCGCCGGAGATGCTGAAGCGCTCGGACCGGCGGGCGATCGCGACGTCCAGCGCGGTCTCGATCTGGCGCAGGTTCTCGTCCAGCGCCCCGCACAGCATCGCGAGCCGCGCGTTGTCGACGGGCGTGAAGGCGACTTCCTGGGTCTGGCTTTTCACGGGGCTTTCGGAAAGAAAAAGGCCTGCCGGGGCGACCGGCAGGCCTATTGTAGCGGGGAGGCGGGTCCGGCTAGACCCCGGCGCGCTGCAGCGGCGCCTTCAGGGCCTCCTCGAGGGTGTTCAGGCTCTCCGCGAAGTGCGCGCGCGTCTCCTTGGACAGGCCCGGCTTCGCCCGCGCCGCGCGCAGCTCGGCCGCGAGGCTCCGGGCGTTCTCGCGCAGGAGGCTGCGGGCATCGGCGGGCA
>JAGRPO010000311.1 GCA_019449455.1 Betaproteobacteria bacterium
GGGCGTGTCCGCGGCGCTCGGGAAGTTCCCCTGGGAGCGCTTCAACCCCAACGGCGGCAGCGTGGCCATCGGCCACCCCTTCGGGGCGACCGGCGCGCGCATCCTCTCGCAGGCGGTGAAGGAACTGTGCGCGATGGGTCCGGGCAAGCGGGCGGTGGTGTCGATCTGCGCCGACGGGGGGCTGGGGACGGTCGCGCTCGTCCAATCGTAGGGAAGTCCCGGCACGTATAATCGCGCCTGCGCACCGGACGTGCCGCCTCCTTCGGCGCCCGCCACCGGAAAACAACAACAAGCCGTGGAGTCACGCATGCGCCTTTGGTCTTGCGAATCGGGCGTCGGGCGGAATTGCGCCCGCATCGCCCTCGGTTTCCTTTTCGTTTCATTCACGGCGAACGCGGCCGATCTGGCGATCGCCGTGGACGGGCCACCGGTCACCGTGGCCCCCGAGAAACCGGGACAGCCCCTGCGCCTCGCCTTCCGCGCCCAGGCCGGGCAGCGCCTCGGCCTCGGCGTCACCGCGCTCAAGTTCGTTCCCGCGAGCGCCACCGGCGTCGCGTTCACCGTGAAGCAACCGGACGGCCAGGCCGTTCGCGGCCTGGAAATGCTGAATTGCTTCCCCGCCGGGGCCGAGGGCGCCTGCGACGGCGAATTCACCGTGGCCGCGACCGGCACGCACGTGATCGACGTGGACGTGCCTTTCAGCGCCGCGCCCCGGTTTTCGATCCAGATTTCGAGCGCCGTGTCCCGTTCCCTTGCGATCGGCAAGGGCGAGGCCGTGGCACTTTCGCGCCCCGGACAGGACGCATGGTTCGCGCTCACTGTCGAGGCCGGGCAGGACGTGGCGGTCGGGTTGAGGGACGTCGCATCGGGCGACAGGAATGCCCGGTTCTCGCTGCGCATCCATCGGCCCGATGGGTCGCTCGTCGGCGAGGCCGGCGCGCATATGCGGCTGGGCGCGTCGCTTCCCCTTGGCGGCGGCGCCCCCGCGGGCACCTACCGGGTCGAAGTCGATCCGGACCGGGGCGCCACAGGGAGCTTTGTCGTCGCGGCAACGGTCACGCCGCAGGCGCCGGACGGCGCCCTCGACATCGCCTCGGGCGTCAACGAGGAATTGCGATTCGCCTTCTCCGCGGGCGATGGCCAGAGCGCCAGCGTGGGCCTCGACAACATCGCCCACACGCCCGACGTCGATTCCGAGTCGCGCCTGCTGGTCGTGGGGCCGGACGGAAAGCGGCTGAACACCCTGTACTGCCGCACGCGGGCGCGCGGCCAGCCCGTTCCATGCAAGGTGAAGGTGGCCGACCTGAAGGCGGGGCGATACACGATCGTCGTCTCGCCGCCGCCAGGCGCTTCGGTGTCCGGGACGCTCTACCGCACGCAGGACCACACGGCGAAGCTCGACCCCGATTCGCCCAACCGGATCGATCTGCGCCAGGCGGGACAAGTCGCGCGCTACAGGTTTGCCGGCAAGGCGGGGGAGCGGATGGGTGTCGCCATCGCGCGAAACGTGACCGACGACAAGTCCAGGGTCTTCGTGACCCTGCTCGGACCGCCCGATGCCCCGACGGCGATGCGCGGCACCGGGCTCCTGCAGGCCAGCGTGCAGATCCCGGCGTTCGAGCTGCCCGTGACGGGCACCTACACCCTCCTCGTCGATGCCGGGTTCCGGACGGTATCGGTGACGGTGTCCCTCATCCACTGATATCCCATGGACGATCAACTCATGCGAGCAACACGTCCGATGTCATCGGCACGCATCATCCTCGCCTGCCTCGCGTTGTGCGCGAGCCACCTCGCCGTCGCTCAATGGTGGGAGCCCGGCGCGCCGTCGCGAAGGCAGCCCTGGGAGCCGAGGAACAAGCCCTTCGTCTACCAGAGAGCCGACATCCCGCGCGCCAGCCACCAGATCCAGCTCGCGCTCCGGGCCGGCGACATCGCCAAGATCGAGAAGATGCACGACGAGTTCCTCGCGCTGCAGCAGGCCGGCGGCAACGGGCGCTGGATGATGCGGTCGGTCGGGCTCGCCTTCGACATGGCGTTGCCTTCGATCGCGGAGGACCCGGCCCGCCTGCGATCCTTCCTCGCCGGGCTGAAGGAGCGGTTCCCCGACTCGAAGCTTCGTCCCTCCCTCGAGGCGGCCGCGTGGATGGCGAGTGGATGGAACCATCGCGGCCATGGCTACGGGTCCACCGTTTCCCCCGAGGCGATGAAGCTGTTCCGCGAGGACCATGCGCGCGCCCTGAAGGCGCTCGAGGAAGGCGAGTCGAGCGCAAAGGGCTCGCCCCTCTGGTACCAGGCCGCGATGAGCATCGCGGGCGTCACGGGGCAGCCTCCCGCCGTTCTCGACGCGATCTTCGAGGAAGGTGCCGGCCGCTATCCGCTCGACTTGCGGCTCTACGACACCCGCCTGAATTTCCTCCTGCCCCAATGGGGCGGAAGCCTGGAGCAGGTCGATGATTTCATCCTTCGCGCCGTCCTGCGCACGCAGGCGACGGAGGGCACCTCGCTCTACGCGACGCTCTACTACCGCGTCCGCATGGGCCGCCCCGAGAAGGACTTCGTCGGTGGCACGAAGGCGTCGTGGAAGCTCATGCGGCACGCGTTCGAGGAC
>JAGRPO010000056.1 GCA_019449455.1 Betaproteobacteria bacterium
ATGGGCCACGACGTCCGCGCGATCGACATGACCAGCGGGCTCGCCGGCATCCGCCGCACCGCGACGGGCTGGGAAGCCGGCGCCGACCCGCGGCGCGAGGGCGTGGCGCGCGGCCGTTAGTCCGATTCCCGTCCCGAACGATATCGCCGACACAGCACGACAGAGAAAGGATCCGCCTTGAAGAACATCGCCGTTTCCGCCGCCATCATCCTTGCGTCCGCGACTGCCTGCGCGCAGACCGGCGCGCCGCCAGCCGCCGCCACCGCTTCGACGGAAGTGCGGGAATTGGTGAAGAAGGACACCAAGGTTGGCGAAGGCAAGGTCGCCGAGAAGGGCAAGGCCGTGCTCGTGCACTACACGGGCTGGCTCTACGACCCGAAGGCGCCCGACCAGAAGGGCGCGAAGTTCGACTCGTCGATCGGCCGCCCCACGCCCTTCGGCTTCATCATCGGCGTGGGCCGCGTGATCAAGGGCTGGGACGAGGGCATTCCCGGGATGAAGGAAGGCGGCAAGCGCACCCTCATCATCCCGCCGGCCCTGGCCTACGGCGAAAAGGGCGCGGGCGCGTCGATCCCGCCCAACGCGACGCTGTTGTTCGAGGTGGAATTCATCAAGGCGATCAACTGACCTACGGGAGGGCCTTCGAATGAAGGTGACCAGCACGAGCTTCGAGGACGGCAGGCCGATTCCGGCAGAGTTCGCCTTCTGCGCGATGGACGCGAAGACGCACGCCACGCTCTCGCAGAACCGCAATCCGCAGCTCGCCTGGACGGGCGCTCCCGCGGGGACGAAATCCTTCGCGATCGTCTGCCACGACCCGGACGTGCCCAGCAAGGGCGACGACGTGAACCAGGAAGGGCGCACGGTCCCGGCCTCGCTCCCGCGCGTCGATTTCTTCCACTGGGTGCTGGTGGACCTCCCGGCGGACGTGGCCTCGGTCGCGGCCGGCGAGTTCGCCTCCAGCGTCACGCCGCGCGGCAAGCCGGGGCCGGCCGCGGCCCGCGGCGCGCGCCAGGGCGTGAACGACTACACCGGCTGGTTCGCCGCCGACAAGGACATGTCGGGCGACTACTTCGGCTATGACGGCCCGTGCCCTCCGTGGAACGACGAGATCGCGCACCGCTACGTGTTCACGGTCTTCGCGCTCGACGTGGCGAGCCTCGCGGTCGACGGCGCGTTCACCGGCGCGCAGGCCCGCGAGGCGATGAAGGGCCGCGTCCTCGCGCAGGCTTCCGTCACCGGCCGCTACACGCTCAACCCCGCCGTGAAACTGTGAGCCCGGCGGCGGCAGGCTGACGGCGATGGCGGTCGGCATCCTGGTCATCGGCGACGAGATCCTGTCGGGCAAGCGGCAGGACAAGCACTTCGCCAAGGCGATCGAGATCCTCGGGGCGCGCGGCATCGAGCTCGACTGGGCCGAGTACCTCGGCGACGATCCGGCGCGCATCACCGCCACGCTCAGGCGCACCTTCGCCACCGGCGACGTCGTCTTCTCCTTCGGCGGCATCGGCGCCACGCCCGACGACCACACGCGCCAATGCGCGGCCGCCGCCCTCGGCCGCCCGCTCGCGCGCCATCCGGATGCCGTGAAGGAGATCGTGGCGCGCTTCGGCGAGGGCGCCTATCCCAGGCGCGTGCTGATGGCGGAGTTTCCCGAGGGCGCGGACGTCGTCCCGAACCCGGTGAACCGCATCGCCGGCTTCAGCGTGGGGACGCACTACTTCCTGCCCGGTTTTCCCGAGATGGCGTGGGCCATGATGGAGTGGGCGCTCGACACGAAGCACAGAGCGCTCTTCCGCGACCGCCTGCCGTTCGAGGAGGCGATCATCGTGAGCGGCGCCGGCGAATCGGACCTGCTGGACATCATGAACGCGGTGGTGCGCGACTATCCCGAGCTGAAGCTCTCCAGCCTGCCGACGTTCTCGGGCGGCGGCGCGCGCCTGATCGAGCTCGCGGTGCGCGGCGATCCCGCGCGCGTGCCCGCGGCCATGGCGTTCGTTCGCGACGGCATCGCGAAGCTGGGGTACTCTTTCAGTGACCGGCCCGCGAAGCCGGCTCCACCCCATCCCTGACCGAAGGAGATTCCATGGGACTGCTCGACTCCGTCCTGGGCTCGCTCACGAACGGCGGCTCCGGTTCCGGCAACCGGCTGCTCGACACCGTGCTCTCGATGGTGAGCAATCCCGATTCCGGCGGCCTCGCGGGCCTGCTGGCCAGGTTCCAGGAAAGCGGGCTGGGCAACCTTGCCGACAGCTGGGTGTCCACCGGCAGGAACCTGCCCATCTCCGCCGACCAGATCCGGGATGCGCTCGGCTCCGGGCAGCTCGGTGCCATCGCGGAAAGGCTCGGCATGTCGCAGGGCGACGCCGCCTCGAAGCTCGCAGAACTGCTTCCCGGCGTCGTGGACAAGCTCACGCCCGACGGCCAGGTGCCGGATGCGGGCGGGCTTGGCGACCTGCTCGGCTCCCTCGCCAAGCGCCTCGGCTGAGGATGCGCAGGGCCCGGCGCGAATTCCTCGTCGCGGCCCTCGCGCTGGTTTCGGCGCCCGCGCTTGCGGACGATGAAGCGCGCGTCTGGGCCGCGCTGCGCGCCGGCGGCCACGTGGCCCTCGTCCGCCACGCCTCGACGGAACCCGGCCTGGGCGACCCGCCCGGCTACAGGCTCGACGACTGCGCCACGCAGCGAAACCTTTCCGCGCGGGGCCGCGAGGAGTCGCGGCGCATCGGCGAGCGCTTCCGCCAGGAGGGCGTGGCCGTCGAAAGGGTCTTCACCAGCCCCTGGTGCCGCTGCCGGGACACGGCGCTGGAAGCGTTCGGCAAGGCCGACGATTGGGAGGCGCTGTCGAGCTTCTTCGACGACCGCGGCCTCGGACCCGGGCGCACCGAGCGCGTGAAGAACCGCATCGGCACCTACTCCACCCGAAGGCCCAAGGGCACGATCGTGATGGTGACGCACCACGTGAACATCGAGGCGCTCACGAAGCACGCCGTCGGCACGGGCGAGATCGTCGTCGCGCGTCCCGATGGATGCTGCGGGCTGAGGGTGGTCGGAAGAATCAGGATCCCGTAGCGAGGCCCTGCGAACGACTGCCGACCGGTGCCTTTGCCGGATCATTCGCGCAAGTTCCATACCGCTCCACCGGAGACCCCATGCCCGCCTCCATGAACATTCCGCCGCTGCCGGCCGCCACGCCCGAGGGCCAGGCGGCGATGCGGCTTCTCCTCACGCGCTATTCGGTGAGCGCCAAGCACCTGCGCGAGCCCGGTCCCCCGGACGAGGCGATCTGGGCCATGGGAATGGCGGCGCTCCGGGCGCCGGACCACGAGAAGCGCATCCCGTTCCGCTTCGTGGTGGCGCGCGGCGAGGCGCTGGAGCGGCTGGCCGATCTCTTCGCCGATTACGGGCGGCGGCACGGCAAGGCGGGAGCCGACCTCGAGCGCGAGCGCGAGAAGGCGATGCAGGCGCCGGTGGTGGTCGCCGTGATCGCGCGCATCGATCCGCGGGACGACGTGGTGCCCGCGCACGAGCAGTGGACCACGGTGGGCGGCGCCATCACGAACGCGGTCAACGCGCTTCACTTCATGGGCTATGGCGCGAAGATGGTGGCGGGGAACCGCGCGACGGATCCGGCCATCGTCGCGGCCTACTGCGCCGCGGGCGAGACGCTCGTGGGCTGGATCGCGGCGGGAACGATGGACGGGCCGGCGAAGCCGCGGGGGGAAGTGGATCCGGGAGGGATCCTCAAGCCGTTCTGAGCCGGGGCCCCTTCGACGCGTCCTCGTAATGCAGCACCGTCGGGAACGGATCGTAGAAATGGTGCAGAAGCCGCTTCCATTCCTGGTACTGCGCCGATTTCCGGAAGCCCTCCTCGTGGGCCGCCACGCTGTCCCATCGAACGAGGAGCAGGTAATGCCCTTCGCGCTCGAGGCACCGCTGGAGCTCGTGGGACCGGTAGCCGGGCATCGAGGCGATGATGGCCTGGGCCTGCCGAAAGGCGGATTCGAAGGCCCCGGACTGGCCGGGCCGGACCTGCAACTGCGCCGCTTCCAGGATCACGGGCCGGCGTCACTTGAGCCCGGAGGTTTTCGACGCCGCCTGGTCACGGTAGAGCCGCAGCGCGCTGTCGATCACCTCGATCCAGGCCGAGTCCCCGGCCACCATTGCCGCCTGCTCGGCGGTGACGCTCACGTTCACCGCCGGGTTGCCGCCCGAAATCGCGAGGTCGGTCTCGACGTTCGCGCGCAGCGTGACGGCCCAGAAGCCGGGCGTGAGCCACGCCCAGAACTTGCGAATGCGCGCGTCGATGAAGATCGGCGAGGACCCGGCATTGCCCTGGTCGCGCACGTCATAGCCGGCCTTCCGGAGCGCGGACGAGAGGTTCTCCCGCACGACGCCCTCGACGGTCTTGCCGGGTTCGAGCAGCACGTCGCCCATCGCCTGGCCGAACGAGTTGCGCTTGCGCGCAATGGCGCGCGACCTGGTCTCGGCGCTCGCGCTGCCGGCGCCGTCGCCGCCGAGCGAGGGCGTGCTCGGATCGCGCGGCGCCTGCTCGAATGCCCGCTCGTCCCTGACCGAGCGGATCACGACGACGCGCCCTCCGGAAGCCTGCGGCGCCTCGACACCCTGTCCCGACAGCTTCACTTCGCTGCGGGTTACGGCGCATCCGCCGGCCATGAGTCCCGACGCGGCGATCGCCGCCGCCAACAGGCACGACTTGAGGTATTTCATCTTTTTCTCCCCTTTGATTGAAGGGCCTGCGATTCAGGCGCCCGGACGAAGCCCGGCGACCGGGTGCCTCTTGCCATTCGGTGTCTCATCGGCGCGCGGCGTCCTGGAAGCCGACATCCCAATGCGA
>JAGRPO010000312.1 GCA_019449455.1 Betaproteobacteria bacterium
CCCGAGGGTGAAGTTCATCTCGATCATCACCGCGTCGATCGCGAAGGCGCGGCGCCGGTCCTCCTCGCGCGTGAAGCGGTGGCGCCAGAGCGTGCGCGTGAGCACCGTGATCGGCATGGCGAAGAATCCCGCGCACGCCGCTGCCGCGGCCACGGCAGGGAAGCCGGCGCCGGATCGCGCCGCGACCAGGATCGCGGCGAGGGACAGGGGATGGACGAATCCCGTGACGAGGAGCGTGAGCTTCGGGCCCGAGCGGTCGATGAGGCGCCCCTGGATGGGCGCGCCTACCGCCATCGCCACGAAATAGACCCCGGAAACGCTGCCCGCGAGCGCATAGGAGCCGAGCGCTTCGCGCAGGAACATGAGCATCGACAGCCCCACCATGCCGATGGGCATGCGCGACACGAGCGCGACCGTCATGAGGGTCGCAACGTCTGGCAGCCGGAAAAAGTCGCGGTATTGGGTGGCGAAGCGGCGCATGGGTGGCGGAACCGGGCGGGCGTCGTTCCGGTCCAATAGTTGATTATTTTACTCGGGGAATAGTAAATTTCTCCATTCGACCGAGACGAGAGAGCGCGCACCATGTTCAGCAGGACCCGCGAAGACATCCGCTGCGTCTTCGACCGCGACCCCGCCGCCCGCACGATGTGGGAGGTGCTCACCTGCTACCCGGGGTTCCACGCGCTCACCTTCCACCGCCTCGCGCACGCGCTCTGGGGCGCGGGCTTCAAGTGGGCCGGCCGCCTCGTGTCGCACATCTCGCGCTTCCTCACGGGCATCGAGATCCACCCGGGCGCGACCATCGGCCGGCGCGTGTTCATCGACCACGGCATGGGCGTGGTGATCGGGGAGACGGCCGAGATCGGCGACGACTGCACGCTCTACCACCAGGTGACGCTGGGGGGCGTTTCGTGGAACAAGGGCAAGCGCCACCCGACGCTGGGCAAGGGCGTCGTCGTCGGCGCGGGCGCCAAGATCCTCGGGCCGTTCGAGGTGGGCGACGGGGCGAGGATCGGCTCCAATTCCGTGGTGGTGAAGCCCGTTCCGCCCGGGGCGACCGTGGTCGGGATCCCGGCGCGCATCGTGGAGGACCACACGGCCGCCCGAATGACCTTCGATGCCTACGCCGTCAGCGGAAACCTCGACGACCCCTTGAACCAGGTGCTGCTGACGATCGGCTCGAAGACGGAGGACATGGACGGGAGGCTACTGGATCTCGTTCGCCGGCTCGAGGCTCTCGAAGGAAAACAACAGCAAAAACAAGAAGATCCAGCAACGCGCCTGGCGGCGGCCGCCCGTCACGGCGATTGAGATTCTGGGTCGATAATAGTTGACTAGTTTGATAGGTCTTCCTATACTTGACGAATCCGGTCGGGATTACCCGGCTCCTCACGAGACGAGGCCTTCATGCGACTCACCACCAAAGGCAGGTTCGCGGTCACGGCGATGCTGGATCTCGCGCTGCATTCGACGAAGGGCCCCGTGGCCCTGGCCGGCATCAGCGCGCGCCAGCGCATCTCGCTGTCGTACCTCGAGCAGCTCTTCGGCAAGCTGCGGCGCCGCGCGCTCGTCGAGAGCGTGCGCGGGCCGGGGGGCGGCTATCACCTCGCGAGGGATGCCTCCCTCGTCACCGTCGCCGACATCATCAACGCCGTCGAGGAATCGATCGATTCCACGCAGTGCGGCGGCAAGGAAAACTGCCACGACAACCACCGCTGCATGACGCACGACCTGTGGGAGGGGCTCAACGAGACCGTCCACGTGTACCTGTCGGGCGTCTCGCTCGCCCAGCTCGTCGAGAAGCAGCGCTCGAAACCGGTTTCCGTCGTCGCGCCGCGCGCGCACTCCGC
>JAGRPO010000313.1 GCA_019449455.1 Betaproteobacteria bacterium
AACGCCCTGGCTGCCGCCCGTGGACATCGATCACCAGATGCGCTTGCGGCGTACGTGCTCGTTGGGGGAGGCGAACTCGGCCGACACCTTCATCCAGACGCAAACGAGCTCCTCGGCGACCAGTTGCGCGAGCGCGGTGTAGGTGCCCTGCCCCATCTCGGATCGCGCGATGCGGATGACCACGCGGTCGTCGGGATGGATCACCACCCAGGCGTTCACCTCGGTGACGGGCGCGCCTCTGGCCGCGCTGGCGAGCGACGGGAACGAGAATTCGAGGGCGAGGCCGCCGCCGACGGCGATGGAGGCCCGGAGGAAATCGCGGCGCTGCGGGGAGTGGGGTTGCGCTGAGCGGATTGTCATGGCGGCTCTCCTCAGGCTTTCTTCGCGGGCGCGACGCTCGCCACGGGAGCGGCGGCGGCATGGATGGCCTTGCGAACCCGCGCGTAGGTTCCGCAGCGGCAGAGGTTCGTCATGGCGTCGTCGATGTCCGCGTCGGTGGGCCTGGGCGTCTTCGCGAGCAGCGCCGCGGCCGACATGATCATCCCCGTCTGGCAATAGCCGCACTGCGGCACCTCGTGCTCGATCCACGCCTTCTGGATGCGGTGGAGCCCGGGCTTGCCGAGGCCCTCGATGGTGACGATCTTCTTCCCGGCGGCCTGGGCGGCCGTCATGACGCAGGAGCGCACCGGCTCGCCGTCGACATGGACCGTGCACGCGCCGCACTGCGAGATGCCGCAGCCGTACTTGGTGCCCGGCAGGTTGAGGTGGTCGCGCAGCACCCAGAGGAGCGGCATCTCGGGTTCGACGTCCACGGTGTGGGTTCGTCCGTTCACGGTGAGCTTGAGCATGGGTCCTCTCCTTCGGGATGTTCGGAACCGGGGACTAACGGCCGTGGGGAATGCCCGGATAGGTGTACGACGGGATGTTGGGCGAACGGTTCCCGCGATCGATGACGATCCCGGACCAGTTCCCGGTGTCTACCGCCTGGCGCAGTGCCGAGCGGTAGCGGTCGAGGAGCTGCGCGTCGTAGGGCGACGCGCCGTAGTAGAAGAGGTAATCGGGCAGGCTCGACACGCCGCAATGGCCCTGGAAGGCGCAGGCGTTGAGCACGCGCGCGTTGTTCTCCCCGCAGGCGTAGCCGTATTCGCACGCGAGAAGGAGGGCCGCGTTCATCATGGCCCGGTTCTCGATCGGCTCCTGGTCCGGGCCGATGCGGACGGTGAGATCGCGAAACGAGTTGGCGAGCACGCGCCCGGCGATCGCGATGGCCTCGGGGTCGCGGGAGGAGAACGCGTCCCTCACGGAGGCGAGCTGCGCGTCCGTCATCGTGACGCCCGCGCGCCCGGGCGTGCCGGCGGCGCGGCGCTCCTGCCACATGTCCTGCTCGACCTGCCACGCGCGCGCCTTCGGATCGCCGCCGGCCAGCGCGTTCTTCAGGAGCTGCGACAGCTCCGCCTCCGTCACGGTGAGCCCCGAGAGACCGGCGCACTGGTCCGTCGTGGCCTTGTCGAAGGCCGCAAGGCGCTGGGCGCGGCGCGGGTCCCCCTCCGGGAGGCTCGCGGCGATCTGCTGGCGCCGCTCTTCGAGCTGCGCGGCGTTTTGCTGGCGGGCCGGCGGCGCGTTGCCGCGGCGGTCGGCCACGGAGGCGCAGGCCCGCAGGATGCGATAGAGGAAATACTGGCCCTCGGGGGTCTCGCCCTCCGCCGTGCCCTTGAGGCGGTCGTAGACGGGCTTG
>JAGRPO010000314.1 GCA_019449455.1 Betaproteobacteria bacterium
GACGCCCGCCGCCTTTTCGACCAGCGCGGGGAAGAAGTGGCTGGTGGAGCCCAGCGAGGCGCCCACCGTGACCTGGCCGGGGCGCGCCTTCGCGTCCGCGAGCATCGCCTTCGCGTCCTTCCACGGCGTCTTCGGGGCCGCGGTCAGGATCGAAGGCGTCGAGGCCACGAGGCAGATCGGCTGGAAGTCCGACCACGCCACGTCGGCCACGCCCGTGTAGTACGTCGAATGGATCGAATCGTGGATCGCGACGATGGTGTAGCCGTCGGCGGCCGAGTCCTTGGTCTCCTTGGCGCCCTTGGTTCCCGAGGCGCCTCCCACGTTGGCGATGACGACCGTGCTGCCGAGGTGCTTCTGGAGATGGGGCTGGAAGGCGCGGTAGACGACGTCGGTGTCGCCGCCGGCGGCCCACGGCACGACGAGCTTCACCGGGCGCTCGGGATAGGCGGCGGAGGCGGAGAAAGCGCCCGCCCACGCGAGGGCGGCAAGCAAGGTGAGGGTTCGGCTCATGATCAGGGATCCTCCGGGAGTGGGTTGGCGATCGCCGTGAAACTGCGGACATATTAGACTTCCGTGTCGCGTCACTCAAACGGAGTTTCCCCGAAATGCGCATCGGCCTTCTCGGCGGCGGCGTGATCGCGAGGCTTTTCCTGGACCACGTGCACGCCGCCGATGGCGACGCGCAGGTGGTGGCCATCGCGGGCCGCAGCCTCGCCTCGCCTGCCCGCGCCCTCGCCGACGAACGCGGCGTGGCTTTCGTCGTCGGCGCCGGGGCGCTCGTCGCGGCGCGCCCCGACGTGGTCGTCGAGGCGGCCTCCCACGACGCGGTGCGCGAATACGCCGAGACGCTGCTCTCGAGCGGGATCGCGATGATCGTGCTCTCCGGCGGGGCGCTCGCCGACGATGCGCTGCGCGGCCGGCTCGAGCGCGCGGCGGCCCGGGGCGCGGCGCTGCTCTACGTTCCCTCGGGGGGAATCGGCGGGCTGGACGCGCTCAAGGCCGCGTGCGCCGCGGGCGTGGACGAGGTGAGCATCGCCGTGACCAAGCCGCCGGCGGCGTGGAAGGGCATCGCGTACGTCGAGCGCCTCGGCATCGATCTCGATCGGCTCGCGGGGCCGGTGACGCTGTTCGAGGGCAGCGCCCGCGAAGGCGTTCCGCACTTTCCGGCCAACGTGAACATCGCGGCGGTCCTCGCTCTCGCCGGGGCGGGGTTCGACCGCACGCGGCTGCGGGTCGTCGCGGATCCCGCGCTGCGGTTCAACACGCACTTCATCCGCGTGGCGGGCAGGACCGGCACCATCGACATGCGCTTCGAAAGCGTTCCCTCGCCCGACAATCCGAAGACCGCGATGCTCGCGTGCTACAGCGCGCTCGCGGCTTACCGGCAGTTCGCCTCGCCGGTGCGATACGGAACGTAGGCGGGTTGAAGCCCCTCTCCGGCCTCGACGCCGCCTTCCTCTATCTCGAGACGCCCGCGACCCCGATGCACGTGGGGTCGCTGCACCTCTACCGGGTGCCGCCGCGCGCCCGCGAGGGCTATTTCGAGAAGGCGAGGAGGCACATCGAAAGCCGCCTGCACCTCGTTCCCGTCTTCACGCGCCGCATCGCCTCGCTGCCGTTCGACCTCGCGAGCCCGATGTGGGTCGAGGACCGGGAGGTGGACCTCGACCACCACATCCGCCGCATCAGGCTGCCCAGGCCCGGCACGATGGCCGCGCTGGAGGCCACGGTGGCGAGGCTGCACGGGGAGCTCCTCGACCGCGACCGGCCGCTCTGGATGTTCTACGTGATCGAAGGCCTCGCGAGCGGCGAGGTCGCGTGGTACTCGAAAATCCACCACGCCACGCTGGACGGCGCGGCGGGGGTGAGGCTCGCGGCGGCCATCCTCGACGATTCGCCGGCGGGACGCGGCATTCCGAAACCGGGGAAGCGCGCGCTGGAGAAGTCGCCCGGATTGGCCGAGCTCCTGGGCGCGGCCATCACGAAGTGCGTCGACCAGTACGGCAAGTTCTTCCGCGCGCTCCCGGAATTCACCCGCGTGGTCAACGATGGCCTGGACGCCGTCTCCTCGTTGGGGGCCCCGGGGAAGAAGGCCCGTCGCGGCATGCCCATCGGCCCCGGGACGTCGCTCAACGTGCCGATCGACGGGGAGCGCGCCTTCGCCACCGCCTCGATCCCGCTCGCGGAGGTGAAGGCCATCGCGAAGCGCCACGGCGCCAAGGTGAACGACGTGGTGCTGGCCCTCGTGAGCGGGGCGGCGCGCCGCTATTTCGCCGCGAGGAAGGCCCTGCCGGACAAGCCGCTGGTGGCCGCGATGCCGGTGTCGCTGCGCGGGGAGGGCGATTCGATCTACTCCACGCGGGCCACGATGGTGCTCGCCAACCTCGCCACGCACCTGGAGGATCCGAAGGCGCGGCTGGAGGCGATCCGCGCCTCGGCCGGCAACGCGAAGGCGATCACCGTGAAGGCGAAGTCGATCATCCCGATGGATTTCCCGTCGCTGGGCGCGCCGTGGCTGCTGGCCGCCATCGCCCGTGCGTACGGCTACGCGCAAGGCGTGAAGGCCTTCCCGCCGCTCGCCAACCTCGTCGTGTCCAACGTGCCCGGGCCGCAGGCGCCGCTCTACCTCGCGGGCGCGAGGATGCTCTCCTGGTGGCCCGTCTCCATCGTCGAGCACGGCCTCGGGCTCAACGTCACCGTCCAGAGCTACGCTGGGTCGCTGGATTTCGGCTTCGTCGCCGCGAAGCGCGCGATGCCCGACGTGCGCAAGCTGGCCGCGGCACTGTACGATGCGCACGAGGAGCTGAAGAAACTGCGCGGATGAACCAGACGCACAACCTCGAGCACTGGTACGACTACGGCCTGATGCGCGCGCCGGGGATGCTGCGCCTCGCACTGGAGTGGCGGGCGCCCTGGGAATACGGCGCTTCGCTCGTCTTCCGCGCCCTCCTCGAGCAGGCGCCGAAGGGAGACGGCCACCCGGTCCTGCTCTTCCCCGGGCTCCTGGCCTCCGACCGCACGACAGCCCCGCTGCGCGGCTTCCTCGAAGCGCAGGGCTACGCCACCTACGGCTGGGA
>JAGRPO010000005.1 GCA_019449455.1 Betaproteobacteria bacterium
CACCCCCATCGGCGCCATGCAGGGCAAGTTCAACTCGCTCGCCGCCCACCAGCTCGGCGCCGTGGCCATCAAGGCCGCCCTCGAGCAGGCAGGCGTCGGCCCGAAGGAAGTCGACGACCTCATCATGGGCTGCGTGCTCCCCGCCGGGCAGGGCCAGGCCCCCGCCCGCCAGGCCGCGCTCGGCGCGGGCCTCGACAAGTCCACTCCCTGCACCACGATCAACAAGATGTGCGGCTCGGCCATGAAGGCCGCCATGATGGGCGTCGACGAGATTCTCGCGGGCGATGCGACCGTGGTCGTGGCCGGCGGCATGGAATCGATGACCAACGCGCCGCATCTGCTCCCGAAGGCCCGCGCCGGCTACCGCTACGGCCACCAGAGGGTGCTCGACCACATGGCCTTCGACGGCCTCGAGAACGCCTACGACGGCAAGCCCATGGGCTTCTTCGCCGACAAGACGGCCGAAAAGTACGGCATCACGCGCGAGCAGATGGACGCCTTCGCGAAGGAATCGACCGTGCGCGCCGTCAACGCGTCCAAGTCGGGCCTCTTCGCCGACGAGATCGCGCCCGTGACCGTCGCCGGCCGCAAGGGCGACGAGGTGGTGAAGGACGACGAGACGCCGTTCGCCGTGAACATCGAGAAGATCACGACGCTTCGTCCCGCGTTCAACAAGGACGGGCTCGTCACTGCCGCCACATCCTCCTCGATCTCGGACGGCGCCGCGGCGCTCGTGCTCATGACCGAATCGACGGCGAAGAAGCGCGGCGCGAAGCCGCTGGCGCGCCTCGTCGCGCAAGCCTCCAACGCCCACGAGCCCGAGTGGTTCACGACGGCGCCCGTCGGCGCCATCCAGAAGGTGCTCGCCAAGGCCGGCTGGAAGGCCGGCGACGTGGACCTCTACGAAGTAAACGAGGCCTTCGCCGTGGTCACGATGGCCGCCATGAAGGACATCGGCATCCCGCACGACAAGGTGAACGTGAACGGCGGCGCGGTGGCCATGGGGCACCCGATCGGCGCCACGGGCGCGCGCATCATCACCACCCTCATCTATGCGCTGAAGAAACGCGGCCTCAAGAAGGGGATCGCCGCACTTTGCATCGGCGGCGGCGAGGCGACCGCGGTCGCGCTGGAGGTCCTGTGAATTCCACCGTCATGACTCCCATCGAAACCACCCCCGGTATCGGCCCCAACCTCGCTTCCGAGCTTCGCCAGGTGGGCATCGACTCCCTCGAGGCCCTGATGCGCGTGGGCTTCTGGGACGCCTGGCAGCAGCTTCGCCGCAAGAACCCCGAGCGCGACTGCCTGCCCTCGTGCCTCGCGCTCGCGGGCGCGGTGGCCGGCGTGCGCTGGAACCACCTGCCGCCGAAGGTGCGGGCCGACATCCGCCAGCGCGTGAAGGCTGCGCGCACCTGATGCGCCGCCACGGCCTCGTCGCCCTCGCCCTTGCGCTCGCCGCCCTCGCGGCGGGCGGCTGCGGGAAGGAAGCCCCGAAGGCGGAGACGGACCCCGCCGGCGAGCGCAAGGCAGCGCTCGAGCGCGCCAAGGAAGGCCCGTACGGCACGCAGGTGAAGGCGCTCGAGTCCGCCAAGGGCATGCAGGACGACCTCGACCGCAAGACCCGCGAATCGGTCGAGAAGGCCGAGCAAGGCGCGAAGTGAGGCTCGCGGCATGCTGACGCGGGCCGGGGCGGAGTTCCTCACCGAAGAGCAGCGGATGATCCGCGACACGGCGCGGGAATTCGCTCGCGCCGAGCTCGCGCCCAACGCGGGCGCCTGGGAAGAAAGCGGATGGATCCCGGACGAGGTCGTCGCGAAGATGGGCGAGCTCGGCTTCCTCGGGATGACCGTTCCCCCCGAGTGGGGCGGCACCGGCGCCGACTACGTTTCCTACGTCCTCGCCGTGGAAGAGGTGGCCGCCGGATGCGCCGCCACCGCGACGATGATGAGCGTGCAGAACGGGCTGGGCTGCGGGCTGGTCCAGGCCTGGGCCGACGAGGCCCAGAAGAAGGCGTGGCTTCCCGAGCTCGCCACCGGCCGCGCGATCGTCTGCTTCTGCCTGACCGAGCCGCAG
>JAGRPO010000315.1 GCA_019449455.1 Betaproteobacteria bacterium
CCGGGTCGTAATCGCGGAAGTAGTTGTAATGTCATGTGAGGTCGGCGTCTTCCGGCAACACAAGTTCGACATCAATCGTGTTCGTGTTCATTGTGATGGTCACCGGCAGGCCCCCCTCCACAACAAGGCGACCGTCCGAAAATGAGATTGTCGCAATATCTCCCTGGCCGGTCTCTGCCTTGTCGACGATGCTCATGTCAGTAATGTGGCGAAAAATCAACGCACCACGCGTGCTCCCTTGAACTTTCAGCAAGCCGCCAAGACGGCGTTCTTTGCGGACGGAGCGGAGCTGCACGGGAATACTTACTTGTCCCGCTTCCTTTTCGAAGTTGATGTCGGCAATGTCATATGGCCGATCATGAACATAGTTGAGGATCTGGTAGAGGCCCGCGTCATCTCTAGCCCTGCGAATCGTGTTCATGGCATGCCCCTAGTGAGGTGTCCGCCGCTTATCTTGAAAACCAGGCGGGGCTGACCAATCGCAGGGAAATGGGACCCGTAGATTAATGTGCGACTTGCTGACTCCCTTGGAGTAACAGGTTAACTGCAGATGGCATTGCCTTCCGATGACGATGAACGGATGGTGGGCGTCGTGAACCTCGGGCGGGAACTTGCATCGGATGTTCTTGCACCGCTTAACTAGCTCGACAAGCTTCTTCGCACCACCACCGCCAATTGCGGCAAAGATCAGAAGCGCAGAATCATCTGACGCGGTATCGGGATCGTCTGGTTCGTTCGATTCCGCAGTGCCGCATTCCGAGCAATCCTCCATTAGGCCAAGAGGATCTGCTCGTATCAGCGTATTGGCTCCGACATATCCGTAGGTATTCAACCCCGCTTTGAGCCCAATCGGATCACTCTGAACATACCTCTCGATCCCGGGGTCGTAATCGCGGAAGTAGTTGTAATGTTCAGCGTTCCCCATGTCGCCTCAATGCGTGACCACCTGAATCCGAAGGCGGTCCCGAAGGCATCAAATGGCCATGCTCAGACCAAAACGCATTGTGCCATTGCGTGCGGTGCCATCCGACCCCTCTTCTGACAACCCTTTGCATGTACTCAAGGCCAGGTTCCTCGAGTGGACCCTCGCCGTGGGGTTGGCGGAACAAACGGCCAATATCCGCCGCTCGGCCCTGGACCGGTTCATTCGCTGGTGTGACGCCAGCGAAGTGACGGCGGCGGACCTGATCACTCGCGAGAGGGTGGAAGAGTACCAGCGGCATCTCTTCCGTTGCCGGAAGTCGAGCGGCGAACCGCTGGCCCTTTCGACGCAAGCGACGCGACTGCATCCTGTCAGGGCGTTTTGCCGCTGGCTTGCTCGCGAGCGCCTGATTCCCGTGGATCCGTCGCGGGAACTCGAAATGCCGAAGTTGCCTCGTCGCCTGCCTCGGTGGGTTCCCTCGATCCATGAGGTCGAGCGGATCCTTGCCCAGCCCGATACCGCAAGCCCTTCGGACATTCGCGATCGCGCGATCCTGGAGATGCTCTATTCCACGGCGCTGCGGCGGATGGAGCTTGCCCGCCTGCAGATATTCGACGTGGACCTCGTCTGCGGTCTCGTCCGGGTGCGGGGAGGCAAGGGCGGACGGGATCGAATCGTTCCGCTGGGATCGCGGGCGACGAAATGGGTCGATGCCTATCTTCGCGAGGTCCGCCCCCTGCTCCTGCCCGCCCATCGCGAAGGCACGTTGTTCGTGACGGACTACGGCGAGCCCTTCGGGAAGAATCGGCTGGGCGACATGGTGAGGCGCTACGTCGGGCGGGCGCGTTTCGGCGCTCCCGGGGCGTGCCACCTGTTCCGCCATGCGTGCGCAACCCACATGCTGGAGAACGGCGCCGACATCCGCTTCATCCAGTCGATGCTGGGTCACGCGGACCTCTCGACGACCCAGATCTACACGCGGGTATCGATCGCGAAGCTAAAGGAGGTCCACCGGGCGACGCACCCGGGCTTCTGACCGGGAGCGACCGCGGCTGTGACGCCGCGTGCGGCGTCGAATTACAATGGCTGCGTACTCCTCCAACCGGCTCGCACGATGATCTACACGCTCCCAGGCCGCACCCCCGTCCTCGAAGGCGACAACTTCGTCGCCCCCAACGCCGCCGTCATCGGCTCCGTCCTGATGAAGAAGGGCGCCAGCGTCTGGTGGGGGTGCACGCTGCGCGGCGACAACGAGCTCATCACGCTGGGCGAGAACGTGAACATCCAGGACGGCTCGGTGATCCACACCGACATCGGGATCCCCGTGGTGCTCGAGAAGAACGTGAGCGTCGGCCACATGGTGATGCTGCACGGCTGCACCATCGGGGAGAACTCCCTCATCGGCATCGGCGCGATCATCCTCAACCGCGCCGTGATCGGGAAGAATTGCCTCATCGGCGCAGGCGCGCTCGTCCCCGAGGGCAAGCACATCCCCGACGGCTCGCTCGTGCTGGGCGTCCCCGGCAAGGTCGTGCGCCACCTCACGGCGGAGGACATCGCCAACAACACCTGGATCGCGGAGCACTACGTGGAGCGGTCCGGGGCCTACCGCGCGGGGCTGAAGCCTGCCGGCTGACGCCGCCCGCCATCGCGGGGCGCTCGCGGTCTGGGCGCTGCTCGTCGCCTACGCGAGCCTGTACCCGTTCCTGCCCCTGCGCATGCCGGCCCCGGATGCGCTTGCCGTCTTCCTGCGGCCGAAGGTGCTGCTGGAATTCGACGTCGCGCTCAATGCGATCGCGTACATGCCCCTGGGCGCGCTCGCCTGCCTCATCCTGCGCGTCTCGAATACGCCGCGGGCCGCGCGCGCGAAGGCGGTGGCGTGGTGCACGGCCCTGAGCCTCGCGATGGAGGCCCTGCAGTTCTTCGTGCCCAACCGCGTCGCCTCGCTCTACGACATCGCCGCCAACGCGGCCGGCGCCTTCGCCGGAACGCTCGTCTTCGCCGAGCCGCTGCACGCCCTGGTCACGCATCCGCTGGCGCAGGCAAGGGAGCGGCTCGTGGCCGCGGGCGGCTGGGGCGACGCCGGGCTGGTGCTGGTGGTGCTGTGGCTCCTCGCGCAGTTCAACCCGGCGCTGCCGTTCTTCGAGGCCGGCAACATCGGCGGCGACGGCGATCCGGGGCCCGGGGACTTCGTGGTCACCGCGGGGTCGGTCGCGCTGTCCGTGGCGGGCTTCGGGCTCTTCGTGTCGGCCGTTCTCAAGGGGCCGGGAGGCGCGTTGCGCTGGACGCTGCTCCTGCTCACGGTGGCGTTGTGGTGCAAGTTCGCCATGGCCTCGGTGATGCTCAAGCCGCACCTGTCGGCGGGCTGGGTGACGGAAGGTCGCGTCGCGGGCCTTGCCGCCGGGCTCGTCGCCTTCCTGCCCCTGCGCGGGCTGCGCCGGACGGCGCGCATCTACCTCGCCATCGTCCTCACGCTGGCCGGCGCGCTCCTCGCCAAGATCTTCGGGGCCTACAGCGCGCAGGGCGATTTCCTGCGGCTCTTCAGCTGGCCCTACGGGCAGCTCGCCACCTTCGCCACGCTCACCCGCTACATCCACGAGGCGTGGCCGGTGCTGGCGCTCGCCTGGCTCATCGCGCTCTTCGTCTGGCGGCGCGACGAGCCGATACAATGGCGGCCCGACCGACGAAATCGCCCATGAGCTACTACAAGCACCACGTCTTCTTCTGCCAGAACCAGCGCGAGGCGCCCGAGGCCTGCTGCGCGAACCATGGCGCGGCCGCCATGCGCGACTACTGCAAGGGGCGGGTGAAGGCCCTGGGCCTCGCGGGGGAGGGCAAGGTGCGCGTGAACCAGGCCGGGTGCCTCGACCGCTGCGAGGAGGGCCCGGTGCTGGTGGTCTATCCCGAGGCCACCTGGTACACGTACGTGGACAAGGCGGACATCGACGAGATCATCGAGGAGCACCTCGTGAACGGGCGCGTCGTGGAGAGGCTCAGGATTTGAGCGCCGCCGGGACCCACCGCGCCACCATCGAGGGCGCCGCGGGGGTCATCGAGATCGCGTACGCGATTCCCGCGCACCCCGTCGCCATCGCCGTCGTGGCGCATCCGCACCCGCTCTTCGGGGGCGCGATGGACAACAAGGTGGTGACGACGGTCGCCAAGGCGTTCACGGACGCGGGAGCGGCGACCTTCCGGTTCAATTTCCGCGGCGTCGGCGCGAGCGAGGGAAGGCACGACGAGGGCCGCGGCGAGACGGACGATCTCCTCGAGGTCGCGGCGCACGCGGCGCGCGCGGTCGGGGAGCTTCCTCTCTGGCTGTCCGGATTCTCGTTCGGCGGCGGCGTGGCGCTGCGGGCGAGTGGGCGTGTCGAGTTCGCCCGCGCCGTGCTGGTGGCGCCGGCCCTGCGCCGCATCACGGGGCACGGCCTGGGCGAACCGCCCGATCCCGACGACCCGAACCTCGGCGCCCCGGGGCGGCACACCTCGGCCAACACGGTGATCGTGCACGGCGACCGGGACGAGACGGTGCCGCTGGCCGATTCGCTGGCGTGGGGCGCGGTGCGCGACGTTCCCGTCCTCGTCGTCCCCGGCGCCGACCACTTCTTCCATCGCAAGCTGCACGTCATCCGCGATACCGTCGGCCGGCTCGTCCTCGGAGCGTGACGCGCCGGCCGGCGCGGGAAACGTCAGGCTCGCGCCGCGCGCTTGGCGGGCCGCGGGGCGAAGAGGACCTTGCTCAGCGCCTTGCGGTTCCTGATCACGTCCGCGAGGGTGTACTTGCGAAGCTGCGCGTAGAAGGCGTTCACGGCCTCCGCGAGCGCGACCTTGAGCTTGCACTCGGCCGTGATGGCGCAGCAGTCGGTCTCGTGCTCGAAGCACTCGGCCGGCACGTCGCCGCCTTCGCTGCGCTTCACCACGTCGCCCACGTTGATGGCCGCCGGATCCCGCGCGAGCATGAGCCCGCCCCCGCGGCCGCGGATGTTCTCGAGAAAGCCCTCCTTGCCGAGGAAATGCACCACCTTGGTGAGGTGGTGCTCGGAGATGCCGTAGGCCCCCGCGATCTCCGCGATGGTCGCGCGCCCGTCGGGGTGCGTCGCCACGTAGATGAGGACGCGCAGGCCGTAGTCGGTGAATGTGGTGAGGCGCATGGAGGGGAATCTCTCTGTCGGGGCGGGCGCGCCGCGTGACCGGGCCGCCCGCTTAACAGGCATCCTACATCCAGCTTAATCCGGATGCACCTCCGGAAGGGCGGTTCGCGCCGGGCGCCGGCGCTTACCGGTACTTGATGGTGCAGCCGTACGGGGAGTTGGAGGCGTTGCTGACGGGCTTGCCGGCCTTCATCTCGTCGAGCGCGGCCACCACGAAGTTCCTCGCCGTCTTCACGTCGGCCACGTCGGTGGAGCGCTTGTCGTCGATGGCGCCGTTGTAGGCGACCTTCCCGCTGGGATCGATGATGTACATGTGCGGCGTCACCTTCGCGCCGTAGGCGAGGCCCACGCTTCCGGGCTCGTCCATCAGGAAGCGCGCCGGGGCGGCGCCGAATTCGGCCAGCGACCTGGTCAGCGCTGCGGGGGTCATGTAGTCCTGGTGCCCCGCGTTCGTGGAGTTCACCGTGAGCCACACGACCTCGCCGCCGTACTTCTTCTGCAGGGCCTGCATGTTGCCGCTGCGGTAGTGCTTCTGCACGAACGGGCAGCCGAAGTTGTGCCATTCGAGGACGACGGTCTTGCCCTTGAAGTCGGCGAGGCTCACGGGCTTGCCCGAGAGATCGGTGGCGGTGAAGGCGGGCGCGGGCTTGCCCACGACGGCCGCGGCGAAGGCGGTCGTGGCGAAGGCGGAAGCGACGGACAGGGCGATGAGGGAGGCTCTCTTCATGGGGTCTCCTGGGTGTCAGCGTGGCGCGAGGTTGGCCGTTGCCGCCGGCCTGGCCGCGGGCAGCTTCGAGATCTCGTCGACGACGAGCGAGGCGGTGAGCACTTCCGGCAGCAGCGTCGGCTGCGGCTGCCCGGGCGAATAGAGGGCGTAGACCGGAAGCGCGTTGCGGCCGAGCTCCGCCAGTGCCGCCGTGATGCGCGGATCGTGGTTGGTCCAGTCGGCCTTGAGCGCCACGACGCCGCGGTCGGCCAGCGCCTTCACGACCTCGCCGCGGTTGAGCGCCACGCGCTTGTTCACCTGGCAGGTGACGCACCA
>JAGRPO010000316.1 GCA_019449455.1 Betaproteobacteria bacterium
GCGCTTCACCTCGACTACTCGCTGTCGAAGATCCGCATCGAAGAGGTCTTCGGGAACCTGCCGCCGGGCAAGACGATCGCCGGGCTGATGGATTTTTCGACCCGGCTCGCGATGCGCGGGCGAACTCGCGCCGAGCTGCGCAAGAGCGCCGACGGGGATATGACGCTTTCCGGGGTCAACCTCACGCTCGATGGCGTGGACCTCGACAGGCAGTACTCCAGGTTCGAGGCCAGCCAGACCTTCAACCTGTTCGACGTCGCCGCCCTGCTTCTCGCGGGCCCCATCGGCCCGGTGGTCACCAAAGGCTACGAATTCTCCAGCCTCGCCCAGTCGCCCGGCGGAAGCACGCGGATTCGCACCGTGGTCTCCAAGTGGAAGGTGGAAAAGGGCGTGGCGCATGCCAGGGACGTGGCCCTCACCACGCGCGACAACCGCATCGCGCTCCAGGGCGGGCTCGATTTCGTGGACGACGAGTTCGACGAGGTCTTCATTGCGCTGGTCGACGCGAACGGTTGCGCCAAGCTGCGCCAGAGGGTCCGCGGCCCGTTCGGCAAGCCGGTGGTGGAGAAGCCCGCCGTCCTGGCGTCGCTCACGGGACCGCTGCGGAACCTGCTCGGCAAGGCGAGGGACCTCCTCCCCGGGACGGGCGACAAGTGCGAGGTGTTCTACAACGGCTCGGTGGCGCAGCCGAAGCAGCCCGAACGCATCCCGGAATAGGGCTTTCGGGCCCGGCGCGGTATGCGCGACAGCGCACAGAGTTCGCCCGGATTTCCGCTTACCCTTCAGGACAATGGGATGTGCCCGTGCCATTGCGGGCACCGTCCCCGTCCGATTCATTCCGTGCATGCCGATTTCGTGGAGTTCCGGACAAACCGTGGCCCGTGTGCCTGCAAGCAAGCAGAAGGATTCCGGGGTTCCGGCCCAGGCGGCGGTGGCCGTCACCGGCGACGGCGACCGGCTCGCGCTGGCGGGCGCCCTCGACATCGTTACGCTCGCCGAAGCAAGAATTGCCCTGAAGAAATGGTCGAAGCAGGGCTCGTCGCGCTCGCTCGATCTTGCCGGGCTCGAGCGCCTCGACACGCCGGGGGCCTTGTTCCTGTGCGGCCTGCGCGACAAGGGCGTCGAGCTCGCCGGCATTCGCGACGAGCACCGGGCGCTGCTCGACCTCATCTGCGGGCTCGACCTCGAGCCCTTGCCGAAAGTCGACTCCGTTCCCCGGTGGCGCCAGATCGTCATCGAGCTCGGCAAGGGGGCGCACGATGCCAGGCACGAGGCTTTCGACCTCATCAGCTTCGTGGGCCGCGCGGCGACCTGGACCGCCGGCGCGCTGATTCACCCGAGCCGCCTGCGCCCGGCCTCGATCTCGCGGCACGTCGCGGAAACCGGCATCAAGGCCTTGCCCATCGTCGGCCTGATGGCCGTCATGATCGCGGTCGTCCTCGGCTACCAGGGGGTGGCCCAGCTGCGTCCCTTCGGCGGCGAGGACTACACCATCAACCTGGTGGCGGTGTCGGTGCTGCGCGAGATGGGCGTGCTGATCACGGCCATCATGGTGGCCGGCCGCTCCGGCTCCGCCTTTGCCGCCGAAATCGGCGTCATGCAGACGCGGGAGGAGGTCGACGCGCTCAAGGTGATGGGGATCGAGCCCATGCACGTCCTGGTCGTGCCGCGGGTGATCGCCCTTGTCATCACCCTGCCGCTGCTCGCGTTCTTCGCCGACATCATGGGCCTGGTGGGCGGCGCCGCCATCTCCCAGGTCCTGCTCAACGTCTCGCCGACGCAGTACATGGCGCGCCTGCCGTCCATCGTCGACGGCAGCGACCTGTTCGTGGGCCTCTTCAAGGCGCCCGTCTTCGCCTTCTTCATCGCCGCCATCGGCTGCATGCATGGGCTGCGGGTCAGCGGCTCGGCGGAGAGCGTCGGCCAGGAGACCACCCGTGCCGTGGTGAAATCCATATTCCTGGTGATCGTGCTCGACGCCGCGTTCTCCGTCCTGTTCGAGAGGCTCGGCATATGACCACGCGCACCAGGGCGCACGCCGACCCGATCCTTTCCGCGCGGGGCATCGTGAACCGGTTCGGCAAGCAGGTCGTGCACGACAAGTTGAGCCTCGACATCGAGCGGGGCGAGATCATCGGCATCGCGGGCGGATCGGGATCGGGCAAGTCCGTCCTGCTCAAGACGCTCGTCGGCCTGCGCAAGCCGAATGCCGGTGAGGTCCTCCTCAACGGCAAGGCCGTCCAATCCATGAGCGCGGCGGACAAGGCCTCGCAGATCGGCGTGCTGTTCCAGCAGGGCGCGCTGTTCTCCTCGCTGTCGGTCGCCCAGAACATCATGCTGCCGATGCGCGAGCACACGGCGCTGCCGGACGGGGAGCAGGAGCGGATCGCGGCGATGAAGCTGGCGCTTGCCGGATTGCCGGCGGACGCCGGCATCAAGTTTCCCTCCGCGCTTTCGGGCGGCATGGTGAAGCGCGCCGCCTTCGCGCGGGCGCTGGCACTCGACCCGAAGATCCTCTTCCTCGACGAACCCACCTCCAATCTCGACCCGA
>JAGRPO010000317.1 GCA_019449455.1 Betaproteobacteria bacterium
CAGTCCACCAACGCCACCGCCAACGCGCGCGCCCAGGTGTTCCGCTCTTCGGTGACCAACGCGGGCGCCGGCGTCGTCGCCATCTCGACCGCGGGCGGCGGCGCCTCCGTCGTGCTGAGCCGCAGCAAGGTCACCGGCAACACCACGGGCCTGCAGCAGAGCGGCGCGGGCGCGACGCTTCTCTCGCTCGCCAACAACACCATCGCCGGCAACGGCGCCGACACATCCGGCGCGATTTCCCCGATCGCCCCGCAATAGGGCGGCGTCGATCCGCAGACCCCCAGCCGAGATCAAGGTTCGAGAATGCCCCTCATCTTCTCGAGGAACACGGTCTTCGAGAAACGGCGCGCGTTGGCCTCGCAGGCCTCCCGCATCTGCGCGGCCCTCCCCGGCGTCATCCGGCGCACCGCGTCCACCACGGCGTCGACCGAAGGTGGTGCCGGCAGCAGAAAACCCGTCTCGCCGTCGACGATGGTCTCGAGAAGCCCCCCCTCCGCCACGCCGATCACCGGCTTTCCGGCCGACATCGCCTCCACCGGCGACATGCCGAAGTCCTCGTCCCGCGGCAGGTAGATCGCCGCCCGCGCGCGGCCGATGAGGCCGACCAGCTCCTCTTCGGACATCCACCCGGTGAACTCGATGTTCCTCGCGCCCGACGCCAGCCCGCGGAGGTAGGACTCCTGGGGTCCGCCCGAAGCCACCACGAGCTTGCGATCCGGCATCTGGAGGAAGGCGCGAACGATGGTGTCGACCCGCTTGTACCCGGCCAGGCGCGCGAGCGACACGAAGTAGTCCCCGGATTCGATCCAGCGGAACCGCCCGGTGTCCGTCGGCGGGTTGATCACCTGCGCGTCGATGCCGAGGAAGTCCTTCAGCCGGCCGCGCACATTCTGCGAATTGGCGATGACGACGTCCATGCGGGCCACCGAAGCCTCGTAATGCCGCCGGATGTAGTCGAAGAAGGCGACCGCGGCGGGGCGCGCCGGCGGCGGCAGCTTGTCGAGGTAGAACTGGCGCATGTCGTAGGCGAAGCGCGGCGGCGCATTGCAGTAGTGCACCCGCCGGCCGTGCCTTTGCCGCTCCACGGCGAATGGCGCGTAGAAGCCGCTGTACAGCACGCACTCGGCGTCCTCCAGGAACGCCGTGGCATGGCGAAAGCAGAATATCGCCTCGGGAATCCTCCCCATCGGGCGGGTGTACCAGGACCCCAGGCATCGCACGTCGGGATCGCCCGCCTGTTGCAGGATCCTCGCATCCCGGAAGACGCGCGAGACCACGAGGCGGTAATCCGGAAACCCGCGCACGAGGTCCAGCATCATCCGCTCCGAGCCCCCGGCGACCTGGAGCGAGTCGAGGAGAACGTACCTGCTCACGCCCCGGGCCCGCCTCCGGGAACGGACGCCACGACGGGCACGTCGTACGGCCGCTGCCAGTACACGCCGTGCCTGAAGTCCGGCTGGGCGCAGATTTCAATGGCGGAAAACCCCGCGCGGCGCAGGTTCCTCTCGAGGTCGTTCATGGCGAACAGCCGCATTTCCAGGGTTTCGCCCGGCCCGCCGTGGAACACCAGGTCGTCGAACTCCTCGATGCGTCCTTCGGCCGTCCTGTTGACCAGGACCGACCTGCCGTCGCGCTCGATGATCCGGTACTCGTGCAGGTCGGGGTAGTGTTCCGCCGTCCTCTCCAGCGCCGTGCAGGGCACCGTCATGAGAAGGAAGCCTCCGGGGCGGATGACCTTCCTCATCCCCTCGAACGCCCTGTCCACCGGAGGCGGCACGTGCTCCAGCACGTCCGAGCAGACCAGGACGTCGCAGCTCGAGAAGTACTCCGGCGCCGGGGCGCAGATATCCAGGAACGGCGCCTGGTGGAAGAACGTGTTCGTGTAGGCGACCTTCTGGCCCAGGGCCCGCGCGATCAGTTCCGCGTCGCTGACGCCGGTCACCTTCAGGGCGTCGACGCCTTCCCATTCGTCCAGCGGAAGCGACCTTCCCGCGAACAGCTTGCGGGACAGGGCCGCGACCACCGAGCGGTGCCGCAGCGTGCTTCCGCAGCCGAGACAGGTCCTGCTCTCGCGCTCCATCGCCGTCAGGTCGACCGCGTTCGGCCGTCCGCAGATGTTGCAGTCGTACTGGAGCGTTCCCGGCGGCACCTTGCGCGCCTTGGGCAGGCGCGAAAAATGCCATAATTCGTGAGCCGCGCTGCCGAGCAGGAGCATGAACGCGCTGCGGGGGGAAAGCAGGTTCTTCACGGGCCTCCCGACCTCGTCCCGATCAACATTGTCCGCCTCGAGCTTCTCCACGCATGCCCGATTCTAACTCCGCAAGCCATCGCGCCCTCGCCGCGCAGATCCGGAAGATGGCCGGCGACAGGACGATTTCGTTCGTTTCCGGGAACTTCAACGTCGTGCACCCGGGCCACCTGCGCCTGCTGAATTTCGCGGCGGAATGCGCGGAGTTCCTCGTCGTCGGCGTGCACGACGATTCCGCGACGGACACCTTCGTCATTGCGGAGCTTCGCCTGCAGGGCGTCCAGGCGATCGGCGTCGTGGATCATGCGTTCCTGCTCGCGCCGGAAACGGTGGTCGGCCTGATCCGCGCCCTCGAGCCCGAGGTGGTCGTCAAGGGCAAGGAGCACGAGGCCAGGAGCAATCCGGAGAAGGAAGCGATCGACGCGTACGGCGGCCGGCTGATCTTCAGCTCGGGCGAGGTGCAGTTTTCGTCGCTCGACGTGCTGCAGCGGGAATTCAGGGAGCGAAACCTCTCCAGCATCCGCAAGCCCACGGATTTCCTCGTGCGCCAGGGCATCGAATCGTCGCGCCTGCGATCGCTGGTCGAGGCGTTCGCCGGCCTCAAGGTCATCGTGATCGGCGACCTGATCATCGACGAGTACGTGACCTGCGATCCGCTCGGGATGTCGCGGGAGGATCCGACCATCGTCGTCACGCCGATACACACGGACCGGTTCGTCGGCGGCGCGGGCATCGTGGCGGCCCACGCGCGCGGGCTCGGGGCGCAGGTGCGCTTCTTCAGCCTGGCCAACGACGATGCGGCGCTGGAGTTCGCGCGGCAAAGGCTGAAGGAGCACGGCGTCGAGTCGCATTTCGTCCTGGACGGCAGCCGCCCGACCACGCTCAAGCAGCGCTTTCGCGCGGGCGGAAAGACGCTCTTGCGCGTGAGCCACCTGAGGCAGCACGCCATCGGCGAGGAGCAGCAGGGGATTCTCAGGGACAGGATGATCGCGGAACTGGAGGACGCCGACCTGGTCATCTTCTCCGATTTCAACTACGGGTGCCTTCCCCAGCCGCTGGTGGACGAAATATCCGCGGAGTGCGCGCGACGGTCGATCCGGATGGCGGCGGACAGCCAGGCATCGTCCCAGCTCTCCGACATATCCCGGTTCAAGAACATGCAGCTGATCACTCCCACCGAACACGAGGCGCGCGTCTCGATGCGCGACTCCTCGTCGGGCCTCGTGATCCTCGCCGAGTCCCTCCGGCGGCAGGCCGGTGCCCGGAACGTCATCATCACCATGGGCGCCGAGGGCGTGCTGATACAGGCGGACCGGCACGGCAGGCACAACATGGCAACCGACCAGTTGCCGGCCTTCAACACCGCGCCCAAGGACGTCTCGGGCGCCGGCGATTCGCTGCTCACCTGCGCCTCGATGGCGCTTTCGCTCGAGGCCACCATCTGGGAGGCGGCCTACCTCGGCTCGGTCGCCGCCGCTTGCCAGGTGGCGCGCATCGGAAACGTTCCCTTGTCGTCGTCGGAGCTGCTGGCGGAACTGGCCGAATGAGGGCCCTGCTTCTCGCCGCGGGGCTCGGCACCCGCCTGCGGCCGGTCACCGACCACGTGCCCAAGTGCCTCGTTCCGATCCGCGGCAAGCCCCTGCTCGGCTACTGGTTCGACCTGCTCTTCGGTGCGGGCGTCGAGAGTGCCGTCGTGAATACGCACCACTTCCCGGATGCCGTTCGCGCCTTCGTCGACTCATCCCCGTGGCGCGATCGCATCCACCTGGTTCACGAGGAGGAACTGCTGGGCACGGGGGGCACGGTGCTCAGGACGAGCGGGTTCTTCGGAAACGAGCCCTTTCTCGTCATCCACGCCGACAACCTCTCCCGGTTCGACGTGGCGCGCTTCATCGAGACGCACCGGACGCGGCCAGGCGGCACCGAGATGACGATGATGACCTTCCGGACGGACGATCCCCGCTCCTGCGGGATCGTGAAGCTCGACGGGCGCGGCGTGGTGACGGAGCTCCACGAGAAGGTCGCGGACCCGCCCGGCGACATCGCGAACGGCGCGGTCTACATCTTCGAGCCGTCGGTGGTCGCGTTCCTGGCGGGATTGCCCGGGCCGTTCATCGACCTCAGCACCCAGGTCCTGCCTCGCTACATGGGCAGGATCTGCACCTTCCACAACGCGGATTTCCACCGCGACATCGGCACGCCGGAGAGCCTGCGCCTGGCCCAGACCGAGTACCCCGCGGCGGGTTGACCCGAACCCGATGGACGTGACGATCGTCATCCTGTGCTGGCGAAACCAGGAACACCTGCCCGCCCTGTTGCGCTCGATCGCCGGCCAGAGGACGTCGTCGCGCTTCGACGTGGTGATCTGCCACAACGAGGCCGAGTCCGCGGCGCGAAGCGTGCGGCCAGATGCGCCGGCCGGACTCGCGATCAGCGAGGTCTTCTCCGGAGCGAACCTCGGCTACGGCGGCGGCAACAATTTCGCGATCGCGTGGGTCCGGCAGCGGTCGGATCCGCGCTATTTCCTCATCCTCAACAGCGACGTCGTCCTTCACGACGGCGCCCTGGACGCTCTCGTGAAGTGGGCCGACGGGCATCCGGAGATGGCCGTGGTGGGCGCCGTGCACGACGATCCTTCGCGCCCCGGATACCGGTGCTTCGGCGGCAGCCGGTACGACAGGACCTTCTCGATCATCACGCCGAACGCCTCGCCGGCCGGGCGGGGCATAGACTACGTGCACGGCGCTGCCGCCTTGCTGCGCAGCGCGGATTTTCCGGCCGGCAAGCCCTTCGCCGACAAGTACTTCCTGTTCTTCGAGGAGCTCGAACTGGCGGCTCGCGTGGAGGGCATGGGCAAGCGGATCGGGTATTGCCCCGAATGCCGCGTCTCGCATTTCGAGGGCGCTTCGCGAAGGCGCCGCCGCGACGATTTTCCGCCGGAGGTGGCGGAGTACTTCGAGAACCTGAATGCCCTTCGCTTCACCCGCGACCATCATCCCCGTTCGTTGCCGACGGTCCTGCTGTTTCGCGTGCCGGGCAAGTTCGCCTACCTTTGCCTTCGCGCGCAGGGCGCCCGGCTGGTCTTCTGGGCGCTCGCCATCACCGACTTCCTTCGGGGCCGCGTGCGCCGGTTTCCGTTCCAGTCCGGCTGGCAACCCGGCGCGGGGCGGGACCAGGTCGTCGATTCCGATTTTCCCTGGCTGCTGAGGCGACTGCTTCGGGCGGAGTGATGAGCGCCTGGTCCCGCACCGTTCGCGACTTCTATCGGTCGTCCCGCGTCCAGAACCGCATGCAGGATCTCGCCTTTCGCATTCGCTATGTCCGGCGGAAGGGATTCGCCTGGATCGTCGGCAGGCTCTGCAGTCGCGGGGCCGGGCTTCTGGCGTGGCTGGTGCTGCTCCCCGTGACATTGGTCCTGCATGTCGCGGGGTTCCGGCACGTCCCCGTGTTCACGGAGAGGATAGGCCACCTGGCGCTTGAACCGGACTGCCTGCTCAAGGAGCAGGCCCTGGGACGGCTGCCGCGCCGGCGGTGGATTCTCCTGTCGCCGCGCGGGCAGACGGCGAATGAGCACCTTCTCGCGTATTGGAGGCGGGATTTCCGCGTCATCCGAAACGAGGCCGCGTGCTTCCTGATCCGCAACATGAGTGGCGGCGGGCTGATGCGCCAGGACGTCTCTCACTACGTCCGCGCCCTCGGCAAGACGCAGTTCGCCTATCGGGTCTACACGGATTGGGGCGAGCGCGCGCCCCTGCTCCGGCTGAGTGACGAGGACAAGTCGTGGGGCGAGGATCTCCTGGAACGCATGGGAATGCCCAGGGGGGCCTGGTTTGCCTGCGTCCACGCGCGCGAGGCCGGATATTCGCCCGTCGACGAGGAAATACACAGCTATCGCAACGGCCGCATCGAAAACACCTTTCCCGCCATGCGGGAAATCGTCCGGCGGGGAGGCTGGGTGGTCCGGCTGGGCGACCCCACCATGAGGCCGCTTCCGCACATGCCCCAGGTGATCGACTACGCCCTCCACCCCCTCAAGTCCGATCGCCTGGATGTGTTCCTGTGTGCGCAAGCCCGGTTCACGCTCGGCAACACTTCGGGAATCGCCTTCCTGAGTTCCGCATTCGGGGTGCCTTGCGCCCTGGCGAACATGATCCCCGTCGCCACGATGGGATTCGGCCCGCGCGACATCTCCATTCCCAAGCGACTCTGGTCGGAAGGTCGCGGCCGCTACCTGACCATGGAAGAGATTCTCGCCTCGGACGTCGCCAACTACCAGTACGCCCGCCAGTACGCGGCTGCAGGCCTGCGCCCCGACGAAAATTCCGCCGAGGACATCCAGGCGCTCGCGATCGAGATGCTGGACGCCCTGGACCCCGGGCGACGGGATGGCGGGGTCCGGGACCCGCGAGCGGAGCGCATCCGCGCCCTGTTCAACGACGAGCACTTCGCCTACGGGGCAAGCTCCCGGATTTCCCGCTCCTTCCTGCGCAACCACCCGGAACTGTAGGCCTCGCGCCGCGAGCGTGCTCGCCTCGCGCTCAGTCCAATCGCAAGGGCGGCGGAGCAACCAGCCTGCACGGCAGGCCCGCGTGACGCGCCGCGATCATCCCGGCAATGGCGGGTGACAGGGCCACGTAGACGTTCGCGCCCGCGGGCACCTCTTGCGGGCGGACGATGGGCCGCCCGAGGTGCTTCTTTCCCACGCGGCTCTCGTCTTCGTCCACGAAGAAGGACACTCTCTCCCCCAGCTGCGAGCCCAGCCACGTTGCCGCGATGGAGGTCCCGAAGATTCCCAGGGGACCGTCTTCGCGCTCGAGTTGTCCCGCCCGCGCGACCATGGCCCGCAACCAGGCCACGTAGGAGGCCATGCGGGCCAGCGCGGGCTCGCCCGGCGCCGCCTTCCCCGCCGCGCCCGGCACAGCCGATCGCGGGTCGATTCGACCCGCCCGCGCGAGCAGCGATATCTCCTTGGGGACCCAATCCGTCGCGACCGCGACCGTGCCGAAACCGGCGCGCTCGAGAAGGAGCTCCAGTGCGTGCGGGCTGAAGTGCATCAGGTGGTCGGCCACGAGGATGTCGAAGGGATTTTCATCGATGTTGCACACCTCGATGAACAACTGCCCGTCCCCGACGAGTCCACGCAGCTGCGACAACGCAGCCACCGGCTCGGGAAAGTGCTCGAGTGCGTGTATCAGGGTCACCAGGTCGAAACATTGGCCGATCGCATCGAGGGAGCCCGTGTGGAGCTTCTCGAATCGCGGAATCCGCGACAGGCGCGGCAGCGCGCCCTCGCCGAGCTCATAGCCGCTGAACGACCAACCCGCCAGCGTTGCGCTCATGGCCGCGAGCGTGGCCCCATTGCCGCAGCCGACGTCCAGCGCCCGCCCCCGGGACGCGAGCCCACCGCGGCCGACGAGCCTCTCGAGGATGACGTCGCTTCGCCGGCGAGGCTTGCCGGTGGCCCTGTCGAAGACGATCTGCTCGTCGCCGCCCGACTGGTAGTAGGCCTCGTACCCGGCGTAGATCCCGCCTATTTCCCGCAGCCACTTCGAGTCGGGAATCTTCTGCACGCCGCCGCATGCAAGGCAGACGTGCAGGCTGCCGCCGGCCGGGTAGGCGCGGCAGTCGGAGGTGATGCGCGGCAGTGCCGCGAAGCCCTCGACTTCCCGCAGTTGGCGTTCCCCGCAAACCTGGCAGGCGGGTGCGGCGGCCGGTTGCCCGATCGTCATTTCGTCGTTCCCTGCGCGAGCGCGGCCATCACGTGCGCGACGGGCTCGGGCGCGATGCCGAGCCTCTCGCGCGTCCGCGGCATGCCCAATCCCGGATGGGCCGGCCGGAACAGCACCGGAGCGCCGCTGGCCGCGGAGGATTGCGGGCGAACGAGGGCGGGATCGGCGCCGATGCAGGCCGCCAGCCGGCCCGCGAACTCGGCGTAGCTCATCTCCTGGGCGCCGGAGAGATGGAAGATTCCCTCGGCCATGCTGTCCGCTGCCGCCAACAGGCCCCGTGTCGCGAAGGCGAGCGAGATGGGTGACATCCGCAGGTCGTCGAACGCGGGACAGGGCATGCCCGCCGCAAGGCGCCCGAGGAATTCCGCGGCCATTCCGGAAGACGGCGTCATCACCTTCGACAGGCGCACGACGGCGACCGGCGCCGCGGCCGTCGACAGGGACAGGAGCGCACGCTCCGCGGCCGCCTTCTGCCGCCCGTATTCATTGGCGGGCGAGAGGGGCGCGTCTTCGGGGGGCCAGGCGCGCGAGCCATCGAAGACCGTGTTGCTGGACAGGAAGACGATCCGGGTTCCGGCGGCGACGAGCCTCTGCGCCAGCATGACGGTGTTGTGCACGTTCACGGATCGGGAGCGCGACGGATCGCGCTCGCAGGCCGCCATGCTGGTGATGGCGGCGCACAGGTACGCGACGGAGAATCCGGCGACCGGGACCGTCGCAGCGTCCTCGCCGGCGAGATCCAGGTCGATCCGCTCGACTCCGGCGCTCTCCTGCGCGGCGCGGCGGGTGGTTCCGGTCACGCGCGCTCCTGTCTGCCCGAGGAGTGCCGCCAGGCTGGCGCCGACCAGGCCGTCGGCGCCGACCACGAGAGCGCGCGATGGCGGATGGCTCACCGGAAGAGGAGCCGGGCCAGCAGTTTCGTGAGCCTGCCCCCCAGGCGCCGCTCGACCCCGACGGCGATGCGATGCAGGCGCAGCGCCTGGACGATCATGGCCAGCCGCCGGTTGCGCTGGATCCGGCGCACGGTCTTGTCGACCAGGATCTCGATCAACGGATCGATCGGCTTTTCCGGGCTGCCATTGAGCACGATCCGCTTGCCGAAGAAATGCCAGTGGCGGCTGTTCGCGTGCAGCAGCGAGAACCGGATGATCTGGTCGATCGAGGGCGGCCCGAGCGGCTGGCCCCAGTCGCGGTCGGTCGGAGTGAGCTCGATGGCGATGTAGTCGTTCTGGATGACGTGGTACCTGTCCAGGGGGTAGTGCAGGTTGTTCAGGAACTCGCCGTCGATGGTGGTGCCGATGTCGGTCACGGACCGTGGCGCCACCACCAGCAAGGGATGCAGGTGGAAGCAATGGGCGATGAACTGCTGGTCCGGTTCATTGATCCAGTAGATGTGGGAAGGCCAGATGTTCAGGAATCCCGTCCGGGAAAACACGTTGAATGCCGTGCTGAGCTGGTGGATGTTCTTCAGCGCCAGGCGGACGAGCTCGACGAGCGGTATCGCCGGATTGTCGGGGGACCGGGCGATCCTTTCATGCAGGATGTCCGACATCGGCTCGCTGTTGACGCGCAGGCCGCCGGCCATGATGACCTTGAACCCCTGGTCGACAAGCTCCGCCAGCCGCCTGAACGTGCCGTCGGGCCAGAAGCTGTCCGGCGTCAGGAACAGCAGGCAGGTCTCCCCGCTCACGACGGATTCCCGGCGCATGGCCATCGCGTAGCAGTCGGACATCGCCTTGTGGGAGTTGCCCAGATCGATCAGCGCGTCGGCGAGGATGAACTCCACCTCGATCAGCGCCTTCAGCCGCTCGTAGCTGGGGGAGTTCCGAATGGCGAGCTGGTCCTTCCACGTGGTCACGATGACGAATTGATTGCCCGGACGGCGCCCGAGCGCCGCGATGTTCCCCGGAGTCAGGAGCATCGGCAGGCACACGTCGGTGAACAACGCCGTATAGACCTTGCCCCACACGGGGACGATCAGGTGAAAGTGCTCTTTCGAGGCCATCGACGGGGTCAGGCAGAAGCCGGCGCCGAACGCTGCAGGCAGTAGTAGAGCGTCTCCCGGCCGAACCAGGGCTTGAAGTCCCTCATCGCGGCGATGGCTGCCGGCGTGGCATCGGGCGCGTCGAGCACCCGGATCGCCTCCTCGACGGCCGCGCCGAGGTCGCCCGCCACGGTTTCGAGGTTGCGCGCGATCTCGCCGAGGATCGCCGCGATGCCGCTGAAGTAGCGCTTGCCGAGCTCGCCGGGCGCCTTCGACTTGGACTCGGACAAGGCCTCGAGCAGGGCGCCCGACAGCACGTTCAGCTGCCGGTTGAGCCCGGCGTCGCGCTCCCCGAACGTCCGGCGGTAATCGAGGAAGTTGTGCGACCAGCGTTCGTAGCAGGCGAGGACGTTCTCATTGGTGCGGATGTTGTCGCCGTGAAGCTGCTTGAACCAGCGCCATTCGGTGATGTAGTCGGGGCTCGCGCCGAAGACGGTGAATCCCCGCGGCGCCGCTTCCTCGAGGACCATCTCCAGGGTGAGGCCCTGGTCGAGGTAGGTCGGGTTGACCATGTTGTCCTTGACCCAGTCCTCGTGGCGCCGCGTCATTCCGGTGATCGTCTGCAGGTGAGGCGAGAAGGCCTCCATGACGATTCGCACCTGTCCGTCATAGTCGGCGGCCCCGTTCGCCAGCAGCTTCTGCGTCAGGCAGAAGCGGATCAGGTTCGACAGCCAGCCGCAGATCGACAGCGCGGTCAGCACCATCATGCCGCCGGGCGCGACGCGATCGGCGATGGCGCCGACCAGCGCGCGCTCGTGGCTCGAGGAGCCGAGCCAGCCCTCGCAGATCACCACGTCGAACGTTTCCTCGCGCGGATAATTCTCCAGCGTGAGCGCGATGACCTCGGGCCGCGTGTGCGCGATGCCGAAATCCCGATAGGTCTCCTCGATCTGCCTCAATGCGACCGGATTGGGTTCGACGATCACATATCGGGAGGGCCGTTGCGCCGCGACATACAGGCTGTTCTGGCCCGATCCGGCGGCGATCTCCAGGACCTTCTTGTCCCGGAAGACGAGGCCGGGAAGGCCGAGCATGTCGTAGAGCGACTGCCGTCGCTCCAGGTGCTCGGTGAGGTTGCTGGCCAGGTAGTGGACCGGCGAGATTTCGCGCTGCAGGTAGTAGTCAAGTAGGGACATGGGCTTGCTTTGGGGGTGCCTTCACTGGTCTGTCCGCGGCGGCCCTAACGCCAGCCGAACCGCGTTTTCATGGCGACGGGAATCTCTGCTGTCGCACGTTCCGCCTGCGCATCGGAAAAGACGCTGCGCCACTCGTCGGTCGTGCCCTTCCGGAAGTTCCTCTCCACCGTGGGATCCACCTTCTGGACAGCGATCCTGTCCGGCCCGCGGCAGCCGAGGAATGCGAATACGGAGGTGAAGTATCGCGCCGGGTCGGCGATGAATTCCTCGAAGGTGGTAAGCAGGTAGCGCCCGGGCTCGTTGCTGAGGTCGATGAAGCTCACCCATTCCGACTGCCATTGGAGCACCTGCGGCAGGTAGTGCCCCAGCTGGTAGTCGATCTTCCTCGCCAGGTCGAGCGCGAAATACCCTTCCGGCAGGGCGGGGGTGACCGTGAAGAGGAGGTCGTGCTGCTGCTCCTTGAACAGCCGCTCGAGATGATGCAGCCAGCTCAGCGTCGCCTGGCGCGGGTCCCGGAATTGCACCACCACCTTCTCGATTCTCTTCAGGTATCGCCGGTTGAACTCGGAGGCGTCGACGTGGGACTGCGCGATGCCGCGCGAGTCGATCAGGCTGCGGAGCTGCCGGAAGTCGATCTGGTCGCGCGGGAAGTAGCCGGGGGAGACCGGGACCACCGGCTTGCCGAGCGTCCCCGAGAGCGTCTCGAGAATGAAGACGCTCGCCGACTTCGGCAACGTGTTGAGCAACACGCCCGGAACCGGGTCATCGGGCCGCGCGGGGGTCGGCTGCACGTACTTCCTGATCAGCTCGTCGCGCTGGCGAATGAGATCGTCGCGCTGGCGAATGAGGTCGTCGCGCTGCCTGATCACATCGGACATGCTGCTCATCTGCGGTTCCTCAGGAAGCCGGCGAGTGCGGGTGGACGCGGCGGCCCGCAGCGACGATCTTCAGGAGCGCGGACTGCCCGGCGAAGGCGTCGAACTCGCGAAGGGCGTTCGCCGAGGTCGAGATGAATGTCAGTCCGTCCGCATTCGCGTGAAACCTGCCGCGAACGTTCCGTCCGAACTCCGCCAGCGTCGTTTCCGCGTCGCCCAGGCAAAACACGAAGAACGACAGGGCGATATGGATGGGATGGCCGGGCTCGCGCATCCTCAGGGCGGCACTTTCGGGGACGTCGCTCGCGGCCGGGGCCTCGTAACCCAGCCGTTCCATGGCGCTGCCGACACCCTCCTCGAGAAGGATTTCGATGTGCCGTCTCGTCATGTACTGCTTCCACTTGCCCATTCCCGCCTTCCACAGGTGCCCGCGGTCGGCGACCGGACGGTTCCAGAGGAGCTGCCGGAGTCTCGCGGCCTCCCCGTCCGGAAGGGCGACGCCGATGCCGGCCGACAGGCGCTCGGCCGCCGCCTCGAAGTCCGCCACGAGATCTTCGTATCGAACCGGCAGGATCCGGCCGGCCATCGCCTCGCTTTCGAAGCTGCGCCAGTAGGCGACCAGCCCCCTCGCGGTGGCACGGAGCAGCCACTCGGAGTCGAGCAGGCTGACGCAGTTCCACGCCTTGTTCGCGATCGAAACGAGGGTGTCGAGCGGATTCCTGACACTGAGGACGCACTTGGCGCCCGCCTCGCACATGCGCTCGATCTTTTCGCCGCACGATTCGTGCGTCTTGTGGACCCTCTCGAAAAGGTGGTTTCGAATGGGCACCCCGAAGAGGACCGAGCCGTCCATCTCATGCACCCATTGTGCCACGGCATCTTCCTCGCGATACGAGGCGAACGAGGGCTCCCCGCCTTCGATGCGCGCGCCGAGAACCCGCAATTCCCGGATCGCGCACTTCAGGTAGTCGGCGGCATAAGCGGGGAACAGCGCCGGGATGCCGCTCGCGGGTTCAAGGGGCTGCGCGGCGACAATCTGATCGAGAAGCGCCTGGACGACGCCGTTTCCGGTCCCGGGATAACCGCAGGCGACGATCCGTCCGGAGTGGTCCGGAAACGCCAGGTCCGAGAGCACGACAGGGTGGCGGACCCTGTGAGAGGTGCCCGGCAGGACCCAGACCCCGCCCCCGTACGGGAACGCGAACCCTCCGTCACCCGCCGTTTCGCCGCCGATGACGATGCTCTCGGGATCGAGGGCGTCCGGCGAGGAAACCGCCTCGCCGCCGACCGCCGTCGCCCATTGCTCGGGCGTGCCGGCGTCGCCCGTCCACACTCGGTGGCGGGACGACACGTGGTCAGCCATCTGCGCCAACTGGCCCAGGTGCGGGCCGCAGCCCGTGATCACTATGTCGGCGTTCTCGGCGCGGTGCATAACGCGATCAGGTAATGGGCCATCGGGTAGAAGCCGGTGTGAACCACTTCGTCGTTCATGGAGAAGACGAAGACGTTCTCGAGAAAGCCTTCGAGGAACTTCCTGAAGTCCTTTCCCGACTTGCAATTGACGTGTCCGGCCTTGCTTTGCGGCGAGGCGTAGGCCTGCGATTCCAGCGACGGGATGCCCACGATGACCGCACCGCCGGGCTCCAGGGAAGCCAGCAGGTTCCGCATGAACAAGTGCTCGCTGGCCGGATCGATGTGCTCGAGAACATCGAGGCAGTAGATGCCGTTGAACCGTCCCGGAAAGGGGCCGGACAGCATGTCGTGAACGAAGCATTCCAGGGGCCAGGCGCGATCGATCCGCGCTTTCGCGTCGGCGATGAAGACCGGATCGAAGTCGACGGCGGTCACGTGCTCAACTTCCTGCTGCACCAGGCGCGTGCCGAACGCATCCGCGCAACCGACCTCGAGCACGCGCTTGCGCCCGCTCAGCATCTTGGCGACGAACTTGTACCGCGCGAGCGTGAAGAGGGTCCGCCTGGGATCCTGGTTCCACGATTCGTTGACCATCAGCCCGAGCTTGGTCACGCCGTGCTTCTCGACGACGTCGAAGACGATGCCGTACTGCGGTTCCTTCGTTTCCGGTCTGTCTGCCATGTTTGACCTTGTCCCGTTCGGCGCCAGTGTACTTCGTCAGGCGCGGCGATCCATCTGGATCAGGCATCGCCCGCTCGTCTTTCCCGAGCGCATGTTGTCGATGGCCGTATTGACCTGCGCGAGGGGAAGCCGCTCCGTCAGCAGCTCGCGAAGCTTGATCCGGCCGGCGCGGAACAGGTTCTGGTAGCGCGGGATGTCCTCGTTCGGAACGGCCTCGCCGCCGTGGGACCCGAAGAGTCCCTTGCCGAAGTGCAGCGGCAGGGAATAGATGTTGATGTTGTTGCCCTTGCGCGGCACCCCGACCAGGGTCACGCGGCCTTGCGGCTTCGTGAGCTGGTAGCCGAGCTCGATGATGGCCGGCTGGCCCGTGTTGTCGATGAAGACGTCGACGCCCTGCGCCCCGGCGATGCGCTCGATTTCCGCCCTTGCGTCCTGCGACCCGGCATTGATCAAGTGGGTGGCACCCACTTCCTTGGCCAGCGCGAGCCGGTTGTCGAAGAGATCGACCGCGATGACGGGATAGGCGCCGACCAGGGCCGCCGCCTGGACGATGTTCAGGCCGACCCCGCCCGCCCCGAACACGACGACGGACTCGCCGATTCGCACCTTGGCGTTGTTCTCGACGACGCCGAAGCCGGTGGTGACCGCGCAGCCGAACAGCGCGGCGACCTCGAGATCGCTGTCCGCGGGTATCGCCGTCACGCGATTCTCCGCGACGATGGCGTACTCGTTGAAGGTGGCGATCCAGCCCGCGTTCAGCTTTCGCCCCTGCCAGCGATACGCCGGCGGAGCGCCCTCGATGCCCAGGCCCTTGCGCCAGTGCAGCACCACGGCATCGCCGCCCTTCACGTGCTTCACGCCCGGGCCGGTCTCGACGACCGTCCCCGAAGCCTCGTGCCCGAGGAGGTGGGGCAGGAACTTGTCCTCGCCCTTGGCGCCGTCGATCTCTCCCAGCTGCGAGCCGCAGATGCCGCTGAAATGGACCTTGACGAGGACCTGGCCCACGTCGAGGGATTGGGGTAGCTCCACCTCGTCGACGACCAGCGGCTTGCGCTGCTCGACGAGGATGGCGGCCTTCATGGTCCTGGGGATCGCCACGGCAGCCTCACTCGAAGTAGATGAAGGAGTGGTCGCCGGTGTAGCCCGTCTGCTTGAACCACCAGTCCCATTCCTCCGGGGTGCAGAAGGCCTCGCAGGTCACCTGCCAGTAGAGGAGGTTGGCCTTCTCCTCCTCCGTGCGGTAGGACTCCACGCAGAGGTACTTGTCCTTCTTTCCCACGCGCTCCATCTCGCGCAGGGCGCGGTCGAGGTCGTAGTTGTGCAGGTTGTGCAGGGTGTTGATCGAGTAGACGAAGTCGAAGGTCCTGTCCGGCCAGGGCAGCGAGGTCGCGTTGCCGACCTGCAGCCGGTCGCGGATCTCCTCCTTCGAGTTCTCGATCGCGTACGAGGAGATGTCGATCCCGTGCACCTCGATTCCCGGCACCACCTTGGTGAAATCGTAGAGGAGGAAGCCCTTGCCGCAGCCGACGTCGAGTATCTTGTCGCCGGCCTTGAGCCCGTAGCGCTCCGCCATGAGGCGCGCCACCTTCTCCCAGCGGCCCTCCATGTAGCGGTAGCCGCCGTAGTTGATGCGCCGGTCGCCGTCCCAGTAGTCGTAGCCGAACTGCTTGGCGAGCTTCGCGGCCTTGGCCTTGGGGAACTCCGGGTCGTTCACCCGCGCCAGGTAGTCTCGCTGGGTGCTCTTGTGAAGCGGGGACATGAAATCAATGTAGGCCATGGCTTGGATCCAGGAGGGATTGGAGGATCGCTTCCGCCTTGGCGAGCTGGGCCTGCTTGAGCGCGGCCTCGTCGAGGGCGGGATTGGCGAATCTGCGGCGGGCAAGGTGCACCGGAAGAAACACGTTCAGGGCGATGCAGCACCACTTGACCTGGTAGACGGGCCGCAACAGGCGTGCCCGCGTGGCAAGCCCTTCCGCATCGGGGAAGGACTGCATGATACTCGACACGAAGTGCTCGAAATAATCGCCGGGAACCGGCACCGCGAGTTGCGCGAAGAAATCCCCGGCGGTCTTGGCGGGATCGTCCCAGCCGGCATATTCGAAATCGAGGAACCGGATGCGGCCCTCGCCGGTACGCAGCGCGTTGTGGAATCCGAAGTCCGAGGGCGAGACGCACTGCTGCCCGGGAGGCAGCGGCCGCGAGGCATCCCACCCCAGGGCCGTGGCGCTCTCGCGAACAGCTTGCGCGAGGTGCCGCCATCTCGCCGCCAGGGAGCGGATGAGAGCGCTGCCCGCGCGGTCGATCTCCGACCCGGGGCTGATCGCCTGAAGCTGCCCGACGCGACGGTCGATGTGCTCGAGATGCCCGGAAACGGAAAAGCTCGCCTCGGACGCCTGCGGGAGCACGGCCGCAGCCGGCCGCGCCTGTGGCGCGTTCAATGCGCGGAAGAACGCGATGGCGGCGTCGACCTCGGGCAGGCCGATGCTGCCGGCGTCGAATCCCCGCCCTTCGACGAACTCGTAGAGAGCGAAGCCCGAATCGGGGTTCCTCGCGTACGGCCGGGGCACCAGGCCGGGGGCCGCGACGCTGGCATAGGTGAGAAAGGCGAACTCGGCGGCCAGGCGGTCGCGGGCGTCGCCCTCGTGGCGAAAGTACTGCTTGGCGGCGTAGGTGCCCGAGGTCGTGTCGACGCGAAAGATCCGGTTGTTGCCGCCGATTTTCGCGGCCGCGATCGACGTTATCGAGGCCCGGACGCCGGCGCTCGCCAGCAGGTCCGCGACGCTTTCCCCGACCTCGTCCGGAATGCTCATTGCACGCAAAGTTCGCTCGCGATCTCGGCCCACGTGGAATACGTCGCGGTGCCGGGAATGCAGTGATGGCCTTCCGGATCGAACAGCAGCGGCCTGGTGGCGGAGGGGAAGGCGGGGGCCGCGAGAATTTCGGGAAGGTCGTCGATGAACACGTCGCAGGCGCACGCGGCGATCCGGGCGAGCTTCTCCTCCTTCGTCAGCTCGAAGAACACCTGCGTCTCCGGCAGGATCGGCCGGCCGTCCCTCGCCAGGTGATGCGCGATCCACGATCGCGCGGAGGCGTGCAGGTCGTACTGCGGCCCGAGAAACGGATGGCGGGTCTTGTGGCTGACGATCGTCACCACGTGTCCTGCGCGAACGCAGGCCTGCATGAAATCGACGACGCCGGGGTAGGCGCAGGCCTCGTCCATGCGAGCGCCGTAGACGTAGCCCTGCATCTCGGTCCAGCGGTCCTCCTGGCCGATCCTGCGCAGGTGATCGCGGACGGCCACCTTGTTGACCGGCGTGCGCTCCGGGACCAGGTCCTGCTCCCTGGCGACCTTGTGGAACAAGGCATCGTAGCTGACGATCGTGTTGTCGAAGTCGATGCCGATTCGCATGACGCGCGTTCCGCCGCCGACACCGCTCACGTGAGCCTGGCGAGCACCCTCGCGGCGATGTTGTCTCCCGTAAGCCCGAACTTCCTTCGCGCGTATTCCTGGCTGCCGACTTCGTGCATGAAGGCGTCGTCGGTGCCGAAGCTGATCTGCGGGACCTGCCTGCCGTGGGCCACGAACCACTCCGCGACGGCGCTGCCGAAGCCACCGGCGCGGCCGTGCTCCTCCACCGTCGCGAGAAGCCTGAAACGCTCCGGGGCCCCCCCGAGGTAGCCGGGATCCAGCGGCTTGACCGTGTGGAAGCTCACGACCTCGGCCGACACGCCCCGCGCGGCGAGGATGTCCGCCGCCTTCAGCGTTTCCGACATCATGTTTCCCGCGCACAGGAGCGCGACGTCGTTGCCCGGCCGGACGACGATCGCCTCGCCGATCCGGAACTTCGGCGGCTGGGCGTGGATGGCGGGCTCCCCCTTCTTGCCGATGCGGATGTAGGCGGGGGAGTCGCCCTTCAGCACCTCCCGGAGGGCGAGGCGAAGCTCGGTGGAATCGCAGGGAGCGAGAACCTGCATGCCCGGCAGGGTGCGCAGGATCGCCATGTCCTCGAGCGAATGGTGGGTCGGGCCCAGCTCGGCATACGAGAGGCCGGAGCCCGTTCCAACGATGACCACCGGCGCGTGGTGGTAGCAGACGTCGACCCGGATCTGCTCGAAGCAGCGGGTCGTGGTGAACGGCGTGATGGTGTAGACGAAGGGCCGCAGGCCGGAGAGCGCCATGCCGGCCGCCACGCCCATCATGTTGGCCTCGGCCACGCCGCAATTGTAGAAACGCGCCTCATCGACCGCCTTGAGCTTGTCGAAGAGCTTGTTGCCGATGTCTCCCGACAGGAGGACAACGCGCGGATCCTCCTGCGCCAGCCTGGTCATTTCGTCGGCGAAGGCGTTCCTCATGCGGCGATCCCGAGTTCTTTCTTCGCGGCCACGACCTCTTCCGGCGAGGGAATCCGGTAGTGCCAGTTGTTGTCGTCTTCCATGAAGGACACGCCCTTCCCCTTGATCGTGTGGGCAATGATCGCGGTCGGCCTGCCATCGCCGGCGGGAAACCGCCGAAGCTCCCGCTCGAGGGCCGCGAGGTCGTGCCCGTCGACTTCGACGGCGCTCCAGCCGAACGCGCGCCACTTGTCGGCGAGCGGGTCGAGGGCCATCACTTCCTGGCTGCGGCCGGTCGCCTGCCACTTGTTGAAGTCGACGATCACGCAGAGGTTCGATACGCGCTGGGCCGCCGCGAGCATCGCCGCCTCCCAGACCGATCCCTCGTTGCATTCTCCGTCGCTGAGGACCGCGTAGACGTTGTACGGCTGCCGCTGGATGCGGCCCGCGAGCGCCATGCCGAGCCCGAGCGGCAGGCCGTGGCCCAGGGATCCGGTGGCCGCCTCGATTCCCGCCAGGTGATCGGGCGTGGGCGGATGCTCGGCGAACACGCCGCCGTCCTCCCCGTAGCTGTCGAGCATGGCTTCCGGATAGAAGCCCCGCTTGGCCAGGACCTGGAACAGCGCGGGGGCGCCATGACCCTTGCTGAGAATGAAGCGGTCGCGGGTCGGGCTCCTCGGCTCGGCCGGGTCGACGCGCAGGACGGAAAAGTACAGCACCGTCAGGATATCCACGCAGGAAAGGCAGGAAGCGAGGTGCGGCGTCCCGGTGCGCGAGGACGTCTCGATGATGCGGGCGCGCAGGTCTCTTGCCAGCGCTTGGAGGGGGGCGATGTCAGCCATGGGAAGCGCCTCTCAGGGCTTGTGGATGTAGTCGCAGGGCTGCGACTTGAGCGCGTCGAGGTTTTCGCGCACCCAGGCGATGCATTCGTCGATGCCCTGGTCCAGGCCGATCCGGTCCTGCCAGCCGAGCTCGGTGCGCAGCTTCGTGCTGTCCAGGTGATAGGCCGAGTCCTTGCCCAGCCGCTCGCCGACGATCTCGACATGGTCGTCGAAGCGCACGCCCATCCTGTCGCAGATCTTCTCCACGAGATCCCGGACGGAGATCACCTGCTTGGTCGAGATATGGTAGGTGTCGCCCTCGCGGCCGTTCCTCATGATGCTCCAGGTGGCGTCCGACACGTCGCGGATGTGGATGAAGGAGCGGGTCGACACGCCGCCGCCGTGGAGCTGAAGCTCGCGGCCGAGCAGGATGAAGAGGATGGTGCGGGGAATGATGCGGTAGAGCTGCTGCCCCGGGCCGTAGACGTTCGCCGCGCGGGTGCTCACCACCGGGAAGCCGTAGGTCGCCCGGAAAGTGCGCAGGCTCATGTCGGCCGCGGCCCGGGACACCGCGTACGGCGTGCTCGGGTTGAACGGGAAGTCTTCCTTCACGAAGCCGGAGCAGCTGCCGTAGACCTCCGGCGTCGTGATGTGCACGTATCGCTTGAGGAATTCGCACTTGCGCAACTCGTCGTGGAACCTGACGGTCGAGACGGCATTGGTCATGAACCAGTCGGCGGGGTTCTTCCAGCTTTCGCCCACCATGCTCTGCGCGGCGAAATTCACCACGTACGCCGCCTCGAGGTCCCGTATGAGGGCCATGATGGCAGGCAGGTCGTTGTTCAGATCGAGCTGGTGGAACGAGAAATTGGCATGGTCGTGCCACTTGTACGGCAGGAAGGCGGGGATCGGCTCGGCGGACCGGCTGATCCCGACCACCCGCGCTCCCTGGCCGAGGGCGAAATCGGCGAAGCTCGCGCCAGAAAACGAGTTGCTTCCGACGACTACGACGGTATCCAATTGAACGGGCTCGCGGTTGTTGGTCAGGGTTGGGGACGGTTCTGGTAGAGCCACTGCATCAGCATGTGGCCCACGACGAGCTGCATGTCCTCGGCGATCTGCATGTCGTTCACGGGGAAGTGGATCGCGACGTCGGCAAGTTCCTTGCAGCGGCCGCCGCCGAATCCGAGAATGGCATACGACTTGATCCCCATCGCTCGCGCCCGCTCGATGGCGCTGACGATATTGGGGGAGTTTCCGCTGCCGGAAAGGGCGATGAGGATGTCACCCCCGCGTCCCTGGACGGCAAGCTGCTCGCAGAAGATCTTGTCGTAGCCGATATCGTTGCCCAGGCAGGTCATGACCGCGGTATTCGCCGGCAGCGCCAGGGCGCGAATGCCGCCTCCCGATCGCTTCGCGACGCCGTACACGAAGTCGTTGGCAAGGTGGACGGCATTTCCGGCGCTGCCGCCGTTGCCGCAAAGGAAGACCTGTTGCCCGGCCTTCCAGGCCGAAAGCATGTCGTCGGCGAGCTTCGTCACGCCGGACCAGTCTGACGATCCGAGCACGCCGCTAAGGCGGGCGGCATAGCCGGAAAAAAATCCATCCATCGGGGCTCCTGATTCCATGGGCATGCGGGCGGCTCGGGGCGGTCCTACCTGGCGAGGACCGTCTTCTGCATCCACTTCAGATTGTGGAAATGGTCCTCGTCCTTGAGGACGCCGGCACGGTACTTCTCGATGATCTCCCGAACGGCGTCCTCGACGGTCTTCTTCGGCCGGAAGCCGGTGGCCAGGAGCTTGTCGGAATTGACCCGGTAGGAGCGCGGATCGTTCGACTCGGTCACCACGATCTCGACCGGCACGTACTTCGTGACCAGCTTCGCGATGTCGAGGATCGAGATGTTCTCGAATCCCGCGTTGTAGATGCCGGTGACTTCGGGATGGTCGATCAGGTGCAGGTAGGCGTCGGTGATGTCGTCGATGTGGATGTTGGGGCGCGTCTGCATGCCGCCGAACACGGTGATCTTCCCCTTCGACAGCGCCTGCATCGTGAGCATGTTGACCGAAACGTCGAGGCGCATGCGGGGCGAATAGCCGCAGACGGTCGCCGGACGCAGGATCTGGACGGACATGTCGTCCCGGTAGCTGAGCAGCACGCGCTCGGCGACCATCTTCGTCTTGTTGTACTCGGAGATCGGCTTGAGCTCGAGGTCTTCGGTGACCTGGGGCTCGTCCTTGACGCCGTAGACGCTGCCGGACGAGGCATAGATGAAGCGCTTGACGCCCTTGCGCTTCGCCTTGTCGGCGAGCTGCATGGTGGCGAGGGCGCTGACTTCCCAGGTGAGCTTGGGGTCGAGGTCGCCGCACGGATCGTTCGCGATCGAGGAAAGGTGGATGATGCCGTCGAACCCGTCGAGATCGATCGCGTCGATGTCGCGCACATCGCCCTTGATCACCGTCAGCTTGGGATGCGGCTGGAGGAAATTCCCGAACCACATGACGTCAAGAGCAACCACTTCGTAGCCGCGATTCAGAAGCTTGGGAATGAGCACGTGTCCCTTGTAACCGCAGCCGCCAGTAACGAGAAGTTTCATGTTTCCTCAATTGAACGGAAGTTTGTCCGGCGCCGCCTGCGGCACCGGGAGGCCTATAGCCAGTAGACGATCTTTCGCCTCACGGTCAGGTAGAGCGGGACAAAGACCGCCGCGAGCACGACGATCACCGCGACAGCGGACAGGACCGTCTGCTGCGTGGTCGGCTGGCCCAGCAGCGGCCTGCGAATCAAGTCCAGGAATATGGCCAGCGGATTGAGCACGACCAGCCATTGAGCCCTCTCGGTGAGCTGCTCGGGGCGCCACATGACCGGAGTCAGGAAGAACATCACCTGGAGCGCGCTGGTCACCATCATCGGGATGTCGCGGTATCGAGCCGCGACGGCGCCGAGTATGGCGACCGCGAAGAATGCCGCAGCCAGCGCCATGGACAGGCCGAACAGCAATCCGCCCCATCTCACGGCCCCGAGCGCCCCGACCCACGCGAGAGCCCCGAAGATGATGAAGGCATTGTGTCCGAGCATGACCAGGTTCCTCACGACTACCCGGAACACGAAGGTCAACTTCGGTACCGCCCCCTGTTTCAGGTAGCTTTCGGAGCTCGTGAACGCCGCGCAGCCCTCGCTTATCAGCGACGAGAAGAACGTGAATATGATGCTCCCGGTCGCGAAGAGCGCGAGGTAGCTTTCGACATCCTGCTTGAACAACTGCGCGCCGATCAGGCTGAACGCCACGACAAAGAGCCCGGTGTTGAGCGTGATCCAGATCGGCCCGAGAAATGAGCGTCGGTAATGCTTGGCGACGTCATTCCATCCCAGGTGGACCCACAGACGCCAAAGGCGAAAGCTTTCGCGTATGTCCCTGGCGAGCTTGGACCATTCGGAATTCAAGCCGCATTCCTCGCCGAGTAGTTCCCGTAATAGGCGAGGCACGGCTCGACCTCGCCATCGAAGAGGACGCGCCCCTCGCCGAGGCACACTGCCCGGTTGCAGAACGTCCGAATGATGCTGTCGTTGTGGGACGCGAGCACGAGTATCTTCACCTTTGCCATCAGGGCCTCGATCCTGATCTTCGCCTTCCCCATGAACTGCGCGTCCCCGGCGCCGATCATCTCGTCCATCAGGAGAATTTCCGGCGCAACGGCGGTTGAAATCGCGAAGGCCAGGCGAAGCAGCATGCCGGACGAGTACGTCCTGACCGGCAGGTGCAGGTAGTCGCCGAGTTCCGTGAAGGCTTCGACATCCCGTATCAGGGCCTGCGCCTCGACACGGCTCTTTCGAAGGTGAATGGCCCTCATCGCGATGTTTTCATATCCGTTCGCATCGAGATCCATGCCGAGCGTCAGGTCCGTCAACGACGAAACCGCGCCGTCGATGGAAATCGCGCCTTGCGTGGGCTCGTAGGCGCCCGAGAGCACCCGCAGGAGCGTCGTCTTTCCCGCGCCGTTGCGGCCGACGAGCCCGAGCCTGTCGCCATCGTTGACGCGCAGGTCGATCCCGCGAAGCGCGTGGACCTGATACGAAAACATGCCCACCGATTCCACGCGCGAACGCTCACGTTGCGCATAGCGGAAGACGCTGTTCAGGAGGCCCCGCGATCGCGAGGTGAAGACCGGCAGGTCCACGTGCACGCCGGTCAATTCAATGCTTGTCATTTTTCCATTTCCACTGCGTCGCGCGTTCGGAAAAGGCATTCGAATCCTTCCGGGGAACCGCGAGCCCTTCACGAACCAAGGTGCCTACAAACCATTGATTATATGATATTTTACGTGGCCGCGCTGCAAAAACCGGGGCGGGCCGCCAATTCGCCCTCCCGCGGGCTCGCGGGAATTGTCGGCGGTTTATCCCGAGCCCCGGACCACCCACGATGCCGCGGACGGAGCCGATGAAGCCGCGGCCGCTTCCATGGCGGCCGGCTCGATGCCGAAGGCAATTTGCCCGGCCAAGGCGGCCAACAAGTGCATGTCCCCGACCGCGGCGCCGAATGGTCGAATGATACAATGCTGCCCCTAGCGAACTAGCGATTTCTGCGTCCGCGTGACCGCCCGATACTCCCGAGCCGATGCTGCGTGGCTTGCCGCAATCGTGGCCGGCCTCCTGGCCATCTACCTTCCCGGGCTCGGCAACGCGCTCCTCTTCGACGACGCGCAACTCGCCGATGGCGGGCTGTTCAAGACCTACGCCGCCCTCGAATTGCGCGTGCGCCTGCTGTCCTACGGCAGCTTCGTCTGGCTGCAGGCGCTTGCGGGCGAAGGGTGGTGGAAACAGCGCATCGCCAACCTCGCGATCCACGCCGCGGTGGTGGTGGCGCTTTGGGCTCTTTACCGCGAGATCCTTCGCCACGTCGTCCCGCCGCCGGCCGAAGGCGGCCACGCCGCCGGGCAACCGGCCGCCGGGTACGACCAGTCGCCGGCGCTCTGGCTCGCGATCGGCTTCTTCGCGCTCAATCCGGTAGCCGTGTATGCCGTTGCCTACCTGATCCAGCGGTCGATCCTGCTGGCGACGTTCTTCGTCGTCCTGGGCCTTTGGCTCTTCGTGCGCGGCCTCGCGCGGCGGCAGCCCGCGATGCTCGTCCTTGCCGTGGGGAGCTATGCCCTCGCCGTGATGTCGAAGGAGCACGCGATCCTCGCGCCGCTGGCGGCCGTCCCCCTCTACATCCTGGTCTCGCGCCCGAGCGCTAAGCGGCTGGCCGTGCTGGCGCTCGCCGTCGCGGCGATCGTGGGCGCGGCGAGCTACGCGCTGCTGCTGCGCTACGGCGAGATCATCGGCAAGCCCTTCGACGAGTTCTCGCACGTCTACCTGGCCCAGCTCGCCAGGCTCGATCCCGACGCGGTGAGGAACGCCTGGCCGCTCAGCATCCTGAACCAGGCCTGGCTGTTCTTCGAGTACGGCGTGCGCTGGGTCATTCCCTGGACGGGCTGGATGTCCATCAACATGCGGCCGCCGTTCCCGGTCACCTGGCTCACGTTTCCCCAGGCTCTCGGCATCGTCGGCTATGCGGCCGTGATCGCCGGCGGCTTCTTCCTGGTGATCCGCTATCGCGACTGGCGGGCGCTGATCGGGCTCTCGCTGCTCTTGCCTGCGCTCCTCTTCGCGACCGAGTTCGCGACCGTGTGGGTGCAGGACCCCTTCGTCCTGTACCGCAGCTATCTCTGGGCGATCGGGATCCCGGGGATCGCCTTCTACTTCCTGCACGGCCCGTCGCCGCGCGCGCTGGCGGCCGTCGGCCTTGCCCTGGCGTGCCTGCTCGGCTGGCAGGCGGTGGACCGCGTGATCTCGCTGTCGACGCCCGAGCGCGCCTTTTCCGACGCGATCGCGAAGCTCCCGGACGACCCGCGCGCGGTCGGCCGCTGGTTTCCGTACCTGAACCGCGGCAACGCCTACTTCGACAACGAGCAGTTCGCGCTGGCCGAGCGCGACTTCGAGGCCTCCGCCGCCCTGGGCGACGGAGGCATGGGCGCGTTCAACCTCGGCGCGCTGCGCCTGCAGGCCCGCAAGCCCCGCGAGGCGATCGCGGCCTTCGACGAGGCC
>JAGRPO010000318.1 GCA_019449455.1 Betaproteobacteria bacterium
CTTGTTGATGGGCACGCCGAAGCGGCTCGACTCCCCGCAGATGCGGAAGTCGGCGAGCCCCGCGATCTCCAGGCCCCCGCCCACGCAGATGCCGTGGATCTGCGCGACCACCGGGTGGCGGCAGTTGCCGATGGCCTCGATGGTGCGCGTCATCACCTGCCCGTAGGCCCTCGCCTGCTCGACGTTGGAGCGCTCCCGGTCGAATTCCGAGATGTCGTTGCCCGGGGCGAAGGCCTTCTCGCCCGCCCCCCGGATGAGGATGCAGCGCACGGCGTCGTCGGCGCCCAGCTCGAGGAAGACGTCGCCCAGGCGCTGCCACATGGGCTTGGTCAGGGCGTTCAACTTCTCCGGACGGTTGAGGACGACGGTGGCGATCGGTCCGTCGCGTTCGACCAGGATGGTGTCGGTCATAGGCTAGCGGTAGAACACGTCCACCAGTCCCAGCGTCACCACCGGGACGTAAGTGACCATCAGGAGCGTGAACAGAAGCACCCCGATGAAGGGAATGTTGGCCCTGGTCACGTCCCAGACGCTCTCCTTCGCGATCGAGCACGTGAGCAGCAGGACGCTCGCCACGGGCGGCGTCTGCTGGCCGATGGCGAGGTTGAGCGTCACGATCACGCCGAAGTGGACCGGATCGATCCCCGCCGCGGCCACCACCGGCATCACGATCGGGACCACCAGGATGATGGCCGCGGCCGAATGCAGGAACATGCCGATGATGAGGAAGAAGACGTTCAGGATCGCGAGAATGGCCCACTTCTCGGTCGTGACCGAAAGCATCGCCGCCGCGATGCGCTGCGGAAGCTGCACCTCGGTGAGGTAGAGGCCCAGCAGGGCCGAGGAGGCCACCAGCAGCATCACGGCGCCGGTCTGGACGGCGCCTTCGATGATCGCCTCCCGCAGCCGCGGCCAATCGAGCTCGCGGTAGACCAGGCCGCCCACCAGGAGCGAGGTCAGCACCGCGAGCGCCGCGCCCTCGGTGGCGGTGACGATGCCCCCGAAGATCCCGCCCAGGATGATGATGGGGAGCGTGAGCGCCCAGAACGCCTTCTTGAAGGCGCGCCAGAGCTTGCCCCACTGGAAGATCTCCTCCACCGGCCAGTTGTACCGGACCGCGTACCAGTAGCACAGGCCCATGAAGCCGAATCCCGTCAGCAGGCCGGGCACGATGCCCCCCACGAACATCTGCACCACCGACGTGCCCGCCATGACCGCGTAGAGGATCATGGGGATCGACGGCGGGAGGATGATCGCGAGCGTCGCCGTGGAGGAGGTTACCGCGGCCGAGAAGGGACCCGGGTAGCCGCGCTCCTTCATGGCCGGAATGATGATGGAGGCGGTCGCAGCCACGCCCGCGACCGCCGAGCCGGAGATCTCGGCGAAGAACATGTGGCTCAGCACGTTCACCTGGGCGAGCGCCCCCCTCATCCAGCCGACGAGCGCCTGGCAGAAGTCGATGAGCCGGTGCGAGATTCCCGAAGTGTTCATGATCGCGGCCGCGAGGATGAACAGCGGGATCGCGATGAGCGGGAAGCTGGTCGCTCCCTGGTAGAGCGCCATCGACACGTTGGGCAGGCTCGCCACTCCCTGCGTCGTGAGCATCGCTATGACCGACGCGATGCAGAGGGCCACCGCGATCGGGACGTTGATCAGCACCAGCACGAGGACGCACAGCATGACGAGGAGCCCGGTCATGCGTGCCCCCCGGCCGCCCCGCGCTCGCGGCGCGCTTCGCGCAGCACCTCGGGGAACACCAGCAGCTGGCCTGCCACGAACAGGAGGGCGCCGATCGGGATCACCGAGATCGCATACGCCTCCGAGACTTCCGGCAGGGAAACGAGCCGGTCCGGCGCAAGGATCTCGAGGACCGTATAGCCCACCCAGGCGAGCAGCACGAAGAAGGA
>JAGRPO010000319.1 GCA_019449455.1 Betaproteobacteria bacterium
CTGTCGAAGCTGGAGATCGACGGCCTTCGCGCCACGGTGAAGCAGGTGCGCTGCTCGAGTTGCGGGGGGTCCGTGGACCTCGCCCGCGACAGCGCGTGCGGCTACTGCCGCTCGCCCATCTCCGTGCTGGATGCCGCGGCCGTCGAGAAGACCCTCGCGACGCTCTCGGACGCCGACCGCAGGCGCACGAGCCCGAACGCCGAAGAACTCGCGGCTGCGTTCGAGTCCCTGGTTGCCACCCACAAGGACCCCCGTCGCGACAGTCCCTGGACGCGCGACATCCTGCCCATGCAGTCCACGCCGGCCGTGATCGACCTCGTTGTCGACGGCCTTGGCCGGCTCTTCCGATGAAAAGGAAACACCGAATGAACCGCTCCCATGGTCCCCGCCTCCCCGCGCTTCTTTGCGCGGTCTCCCTGCTCGCCGGCTGCCAGCTCGTGCCGGTGAAGCGCGAGCCGCCGCCTCTGCCCTTCACCGGCACGAAATGGAACCTGGTGACCGAACGCAGGCCCGTGGGAGAGGCGCCCTACCTCGAGTTCGGCGACGGGGCGGTGACGGGCTCCTCGGGGTGCAACCGCATCATGGGCCGCTACCAGCAGGACGCGGTGGGCGCCGGCGCGATCGTGTTCTCGTCGATCGCCACCACCAAGCGCCTGTGCGACGACGTGTCCATGGTGGTGGAGGACCGGATCCTCTCGGTCCTGCGCACCTCCACCAACGTCCGCGTGACGGGGGACGCCCTGCGCATCGACGGCTCGGCAGGGGCGCTCGACTTCAAGGCCGCGCCGCGCTGACGATCCTTCCGTTTTCGACGCGGACCTTGTCGCCCACGCGCCACGAGGGCTCGGTGTTGTAGCGCACCACCTTGTTGGTGCCGTCCTCGAGGCGCACGCGGACCTGCCACGCCGTGACGGCGTTCTTGTTCTTCTCGATCTCGTTGCCGAGGAGGGCGCCGCCGAGCGCTCCGGCAACGGTGGCGGCATCCTTGCCGCGGCCGCCGCCCACCTGGTGGCCGAGCACGCCGCCGACGATGCCGCCGAGAACCGCCCCGGCGCCGCTGCCTTCACCCTTCTTCTCGATCGGGATGATCTCGCTCACCGTGCCGCAGTCCCGGCAGACCTTCGGGGCGGGAGCGGGTGCGGGCACCGCCACGGGGGGAGGAGGAGCGTCGGGAGAGTAGGACGGTGCGTTGGACGCGTAGCTGGGCGTGGACGGCGCCGGCTTCGCGACCGCGGGCCTGGCGACCTGCTGTGCCTTGACTGGCGCGGGCGCCCGCGGCGCCGGTCGGGACTGCACGGGCGCGGGGACCGGCTCCGGCGCGGGAGCGGCAACGACAGGGGCCGGCGCTGGTGCCGGCGCCTCGGCGGCGGGCGCAGGGGCAGGCGTCGTCGCGACAGGGGCAGGGGCGGGGGCCGGTGCCGGCGGCACTGCCGCGGGCGGGGCGACGCTCACCGGCGAGGCGGGAGCCTTGGGCGACTGCCCGGGCAACAGGCCCAGGTAGGACGCCGCGCCGGCGGCCCCGAAGACCACGATGGCGATCGCGCCGACGATGATGCCCGGATGAACGCCGGACCTGGTCGTGGCGCCGTTGGCTGCGGGAGTGCTCATCGATTTCTCCTGTTGGTTCGCGCGCCGCGCGTGGGGCGGCGCATCCGCGAAGGTTAACGCGATTCGCGGGCCTTACGTTGACCGGCGCCCTCAAATGTCCACATGCGTGCCGAGTTCCACCACGCGGTTGATCGGGATGTTGAAGAAGTCGGTCGCGCGCGTGGCGTTGCGGCTCATCCAGGCGAACAGGTGGTCGCGCCAGGGCGCCATCCCGTGTCGCTTGCCGGCGACGATCGTCTCCCGCGAAAGGAAGAACGACGTCTCCATCGGGTCGAAGCCGAGCCCGTAGCGCAGGCGGCAGTTGTCGAGGATCTCCGTGATGTCCGGGTGCTCCTTGAAGCCGTACCACGCCTCGACCTGCCAGAATCCGTCGCGCACGCGCTTCAACTGCACGCGGTCCTCGACCGGCACGACGGGCACGTCGTGGGTCACCACCGTGAGGAAGACCACGCGCTCGTGCAGGACCTTGTTGTGCTTGAGGTTGTGCAGCATCGCGTGCGGCACCTTGCCGGGAGCGCTGGTCATGAACACCGCCGTGCCGGGCACCACCTGCGGCGGGCTTACCGCGAGCGAGTCGAGGAAAGGCTCGAGAGGAATGCCCTCCTCGCTCATGCGCTGCATGAGGAGCATGCGCCCGCGCTTCCAGGTGACGAGTAGCGCGAAGCAGCCCGCGCCGATCAGCAGCGGGAACCAGCCGCCGGAGAGGAACTTGGCCGCGTTGGAGGCGAAGAAGGCCAGGTCGATCGCGAGCATCGAGCCCAGCACGCCGAGGGTGACGGCCGGGGACCACTTCCACAGCCGCCGCGCGACCACCATCGCGAGCGCGCACTCGATCACCATCGTGGCCGACACCGCGATGCCATAGGCGTTGGCGAGGGCGCCGGACGACTTGAAGCCGAGCACCAGGAGGATCACGGCGGCGAAGAGCGTCCAGTTGATGAAGGGCACGTAGACCTGCCCGATCTGCCGGTCGGAGGTGTGCAGGATCTCCAGGCGCGGGATGTAGCCGAGGTTGATGGCCTGGCGGGTGATCGAGAACGCGCCCGAGATCACCGCCTGGGAGGCGATCACGGTCGCCGCGGTCGCGAGGACCACCATCGGCAGCACGACCCACGACGGCAGCATCAGGTAGAAGGGGTTCCGGATCCCGGCGGGATCGGCGAGCACGAACGCGCCTTGCCCGTAGTAGTTGAGGAGCAGCGCCGGCATCACCAGCCCGAACCACGCGATGCGGATGGGGCGCTTGCCGAAGTGCCCCATGTCGGCGTAGAGCGCCTCGCCGCCGGTGAGCGCGAGAAACACCGCGCCCAGCACGAGGAAGCCCGCGAGCGGGTTCGCCGCGAGGAACGAGACCGCCAGGAGGGGGTTCAGCGCGAAGAGGATGTCGGGGTGGTCCCCGATGCGCGACGCGCCTGCGGCCGCGATGGCCGCGAACCAGATCGCCGTCACCGGTCCGAAGAGGGCGCCGACGCTCGCCGTGCCGTGATGCTGGATCAGGAAGAGGCCCGTCAGGATCGCGAGCGTGAGCGGAATCACCCACTGGGAGAACACGGGGGTCGCGATCTCCAGGCCTTCCATGGCGGAGAGCACGGAGATGGCCGGCGTGATCATGCTGTCCCCGTAGAACATCGATGCGCCGAAGATCCCGAGCGTGAGCACGAACCAGCGGGTGCGGGGCTCGCGATGCAGCCCGCGCAGGGCGAGGGCCAGCAGGGCGAGGATGCCGCCCTCGCCGTCGTTGTCGGCGCGCATCATCACGCCCAGGTACTTCCAGGCGATCACCCACGCCATCGTCCAGGTGATGAGCGACAGCAGGCCCTTCACGTTCTCGGGGGTCGGCGCGATGCCGTGCTCCGGGCTGAAGCACTCCTTGAGGGCGTAGAGCGGGCTCGTTCCGATGTCGCCGAACACGACACCGAGGGCCCCGAGCGCGAGCAGGGCGACGGGCGGGTGGGATGCCCGGACTTCGTGAACCGGTGCCGCAGGGGAACTCATCGCAGGTCCCGCGCCGGACGGAAGCCGGCGCAGGTGGCGGGGGAATATACGCCCGTTTGCTGCGACGCACAAATCACGCGCCGCCGCTGCGCCTCCTCTACGCCTCCTCTACGCCACGTAGAGGACGATGGCCATGTAGTGCAGGGCGCTGCCGGCCAGCACGAAGAGGTGCCAGATGCCGTGGAAGTGCCGGAAGCGCTCGTCGTAGAGGTAGAACACGACGCCCGCGGTGTAGACCAGGCCGCCCGCGGCGAGCCAGGCGAAGCCGGCCCAGCCCAGCGCCTCGACGAGCGGCACCACGGCCACCATCGACACCCAGCCCATCAGGAGGTAGATCGCGAGCGAGAGCATGCGCGCGCCCTTGGCGATCCAGATCTCCTGGACGATGCCGAGCACGGCCAGCCCCCAGACGACGCCGAAGAGCGACCACCCCCACGGACCATTGAGCGTCACGAGCGTGAAGGGCGTGTAGCTGCCCGCGATGAGCAGGTAGATCGCGGCATGGTCGAACTTGCGCAGGACGTCCTTCGCCCGGCCGCGCGTGGAATGGTAGAGCGTCGACGAGAGGTACAGGAAGAAGAGCGTGGCGCCGTAGATCGAGAAGCTCACGATCTTCCACGGGTCGGCCTTGAGCGAGGCGATCACGATGAGCACCACCGCCCCGGCGAGCGCGAGGAGCGCCCCGGAGAGGTGGGTGATGCCGTTGAATCGTTCGCCGCGGTACATCGGGGAGCCGGGGAGGGAGGCCCGGGACCTCAGGCGGGCGGGGTGTCGGACTCGGAGGGCTGGGCGGAATCGGTGCCCTCGCCGGCCTTCGCCTGCTTGTTCTGCATTTTCTTCTGGAGCTTTTCTTCCTTCTTGCGCTTTTGCTCCAGTTCGCGCTTGCGCTTCTCGAATGCGTAGTTGGGTTTGGCCAAGATCGTGCGCTCCTTCCGGGTGGGGGATGTCCTGATATTGTCCCACGGGCGGCGCTCCGGCGCTTGCGGCGGCTCAAGCGCGAGGGACGGCTCCTTCCTCGCCGGCGAGGATGGCCTCGAAGCCCTCGCGGTAGGTGGGGTGGCGGAAACGGAATCCCTCGCCGCGAAGGCGCGCGCTGGAGATGCGCTTGCTGCCCCCGCGCTGGAGGACTTCCGTCGCGTCCGGGCCCACGGGCGGCGGCGCGAGCCCGAGGCGAGCCGCGATCCACTCCAGGATCTCGCCCATCGGCGTGGGGGCCTCGTCGCTGCCCAGGTAAAGGCGCTGCACGACCGGCCGCTCCACCAGGTGGACGATGGCTCGCGCGCAATCGTCCCGATGGATGCGGTTGGTGATGGCCGCGCGGGATGCTGGCGACACCGGCGAGCCGGTGCGCACCAGGCGGATGAGGCGGTCGCGCCCGGGGCCGTAGATGCCGGAGAAGCGGATCGTCGCGGACTCGATCGGCGCCGAGGCCAGCAGGGCCTCGCCCTCGAGGATCGTGCGGCCCGAGAAGCCGCGCGGCACGGCGGGGGAGTCCTCGTCCACGACGCTTCCGTCGCCCTGGCCGAAGACGCCCGTGGAGGAAACGAAGACGATCCGCTTCGCGGCCCCCTTTGCGGCCGCGCCGGCGACCCGCGCGAGCCCGTCCACATAGGCGGCGCGGTAGGCCTCCCCCGTGAACGCGTCGGCGGACACGCAGTAGACGACGCAGGTTGCCTCCCGAAGCGCCGCCGGATAGGTCTCGGGGCGAAGGACGTCCATCGCGTGCGAGCCGGCCTCCCGGCGCGGCGTCCGGCGCCCGACGTCCACGGTGTGGCCCGCGCGAGCGAGAAGCTCGGCCGCGACCGTCCCCACGTAGCCCGCGCCGGCGATGAAGACCCGGGCCATCAGGAAACCACGAGGGCGACGGCGAAGCCGTCGTAGCCCTTGCCGCCCACCGTCTGGATGACGGTGGCCGACACGCGCGGCTCGGCCGCCATCATCAGGTTCAGTCGCCGCACGCCGAGCACGGCCGGGTCGGCGCTGCCCGCCGTCGCCACGGCGCCGTCCCGCACCACGTTGTCCACGACGATCACCGTGCCGCGCCGCGAGAGCTTGAGCGCCCAGGCGAAGTACTCGGGATTGGAGGGCTTGTCGGCGTCGATGAAGACGAAGTCGAAGGGCCCGGC
>JAGRPO010000057.1 GCA_019449455.1 Betaproteobacteria bacterium
CCGTGCTGGCCGGCGAGCGCGAAGCGCGACGGCGCGAAGAGCGCGTCGATGTCCGCGATCGACCGGCCGCTGATCAGGGCGAGGGCCCCGGCGGTGGCCGCCCGCAGCCGCTCGAGGAGCACGCGAAGCGGCGCGTCGATGCGCACGGCATCGGGCCGGTCCGCGAGGTGAACGAGCGTGCCGTCGATGTCGAGAAAGACCGCCGCGCGCGCCGGGAGGCGTGGCGCGCCGATCGTTGCCCGGAACGCCGCTCCCGTCATGCGCGCCGGCCTCCGGTGGCTGCCAATTGCAGGCGAGATCCCGCGGCAAGTCGCCGGCGGTTGCGCATGCGGGCCGCGTCGAGGAGCATGCGGCCGGCCCAGCGGTACACGTTGAACTCCTGCAGGAGCCCGCGCATGCTGCGCATCCGCGCGCGCTGCTCGTCGGGCGGCATCGTGAGCGCCTCGCCCACGGCCGCCGCGCACTGCTCCGTGTCGTAGGGATTGATGATGAGCGCCTCCGGCAATTCCCGCGCCGCGCCCGCGAATTGCGACAGCAGCAGCACGCCGCGCTCGTCCTCGCGCGCCGCCACGAACTCCTTGGCCACGAGATTCATGCCGTCGTGAAGGCTCGAGACGAAGCAGAAGTCCGCCGCGCGGTAGTAGGTGTACACGCGCCCGGCGTCGTGGTGCTCGATCTTGAGGATGATGGGCGGGCAGGCGGGCGCGCCGAAGCGGTCGTTGATGCGCTGCGCGGTGGCGCGCACGCGCGCGTCCAGCGACTGGTACTCGTCGATGCTCGACCGGCTGGGCGCGGCAATCTGGACGAACGAGAGCTTCCCGACCCACGCGGGCTCCAGCTCGAGGAAACGCTCGATGGCCGCGAAGCGCTCGAGGATGCCCTTGGTGTAGTCGAGCCGGTCCACGCCCACCCCCAGCTTCGCGTCGGGCGGAAGCCCCAGCTGCTCGCGGATGGCCTTGCGGCAGTCGGGAACGGACGGCTGGGCCGCCAGGCCCTGCAGCGGCCACTCGATCGAGATGGGGTAGCGGTGCACCTCGGTGGGTTCCCCGCCGTAGGAGATCGTGAAGGTCTCGCGGTCCACGCGCGCCTCGAGGTAGCGGTCCACGGTGTCGAAGAAGTTGTTGCAGTGGAACTGCGTGTGGAAGCCGAGGATGGAGGAGCCCAGCATGCCCTCGAGGAGCTCGGCGCGCCACGGACAGACGCCGAATGCCTCCGGGTTGGGCCACGGGATGTGCCAGAAGGTGATGATCGTCGCCTGCGGCAGCCGCTCGCGGATCATGCGCGGCAGCAACGCGAAGTGGTAGTCCTGGACGAGCACGATGGGATTGGGCGTGCGCGATTCGGCGACCACGGTCTCGGCGAAGCGCCGGTTCACCGTGCGGTAGTGCTCCCAGTCGGCGGCGCGGAACACCGGGCGGGTGTGAGCGATGTGGCACAGCGGCCAGAGCCCCTCGTTGGCGAAGCCGTAGTAGTAGCCGGCCTCCTCCTCCTTCGAGAGCCAGACGCGGCGGATCTGGTAGGCGGGGCTCTCCGGAGGGACCTGCACGTGGTCGTTCGCGTCGACCACCTCCCGGTCGGCGTCGCCGGCGCCGTGCGCGATCCACGTCCCGGAGCAGGCGCGCATCACGGGCTCGAGCGCGGTCACCAGGCCGCTCGCGGGACGCAGCACCTCGACGCGCCCGCCCTGGTGCACGTGGATGTAGGGCTCGCGGTTGGAGACGATGAGGATCTCGTCGCCCTTGAGGTCGTCGCGCAGGATCGTGCGCAGCGTCTCGGGCACCCAGGTCATCTGCGACTCGTCGCGCATTCGCCGCTCGGTCTCGAGGTCGCGCACCAGCTCCTCGAGATCGCGCGCGAGGGGCCGCAGTTCCTTCGCGCGCGGCTCGGGGGACTGCGCGAGGAGCTGCCCGCGGATGAGCGCCTTCATGCCGGCGACCCAGCCTCGCCACGACAGCTCCGCGATGACCACGGTGATGAGCGCGATCACGGCGCCGATCCCGGCGAAGAGGTAGACGATGTACTTCTTGGTGTCGGCGCTGCGGCGCTCGACGAAGCTCATGTCGTGGACGATGACCAGCTCGCCCATGCGCGTGCCCTCGAAGACCACGGGGTGCGTTCCCACGTGCAGCGAGCCGCCCGCGAGGTGGTGCACGCGGCCGGCGTCTTCCGCCGGCGAGCCCGGCGGCCGGCAGGCGATGTTTCTCGGCAGGGTCACGGTGCGGTACGCGTACTTTCCCCCGGCGTCGCAGAAGCCGATCGCGAAGAGGCGCTCGTCCTGGATGATGCGGCCGAAGACCGTCTCGATCCGCTGCTGGCGGACCTGCGGACTGAGGTCGGCGGTCATCGCGTCGGCGAGCGGCTCCTGCAAGGTCGCGGAGATCAGCTTCGTGCGGATGTCGAGGTCGCGCACGAACCACTTGAGCGTGAAGTCGTCCACGAGCGGGGCCACCGCGTAGGCGATGACGCCGAGCGCGAGCGTAAGGGGAACGATGAAGCGCAGCGATAACCGCATGGCCCCGGTTTCCTGCCGGCGCGCCTCGCGAGAGCTTCTTGCGGCCGCGATGGCGCGCGTTGCGGGCCCCCGCGCGCTCTCACGGGGGAAGAACCGTCATTCTATCGCCAGGCGAGCGCCTTGGGCGGCGTCGTCAGTCGACCGGGGTGGCTTCTGGCTTGCGGACGCCGAGCCAGGCGAGCAGCCCCAGGGCCGCGCCGATGAGCGCCATGCCGAGGAGTTCGTGGGGTGGCGGCCTTTCGCCGAGCTGCAGCCACGACGCGATGACGGCGATCACCGGGATCGCGAGCGTGTTGAGCCCCGTGACGCCGGCCGGCGCATGGGAGAGCACGTAGGTCCACAGCCACCAGCCGCCCGCGGTCGCGAAGATGGTCGAGTAGGCGAGCGCGAGGGCGTACTCGCCGTTCCAGCGCGGCGCCTCGTGCGGGTGCAGCAGCGAAAGCGCCACGAGCGGGATCGAGCCGAAGGCGAGCTGCCAGGCGGTGAAGGTGAGCGGCTCGGTGTCCTTCGTCGGCCAGCGCTTGGACATCACGGCGGCCAGCGCCCAGACGGCGCCGGAGCCCACCGCGAGCAGGCTTCCCTCGAGGCTCGTGAGCCGCCACGGCGACACGATGAGCACGAGGCCCGCGAAGGCGAGCGCGACCGCGAGCCACTGCGCGCCGCGCATGCGCTCGTGGATCATGAGGTGCGCGAACACGATCATCCAGAACGGCATCGTGTAGGTGAGGACCGACGTCTTCCCCGGGCCGGCGGAGAGCAGCGCGTAGTGGGAGAGGATCACGAACGCGCCCACCTGCACGAAGCCCAGCACGATCGCCATGCGGTAGTTCGGGAGCGCGAGCCTGCGCCCGGTGGCGGCGATGATCGCGAAGAGCAGGACCGCGCCCAGCACCAGCCGCTCCGCCGCGAAGTCGAACGGGTGCGCGTGCCGCAGCGCGATCTTCATCACGATCCAGGAGTAGCCCCAGATCGCGCACATGGCGGCCATGGCGGCGAGCGGGGCGGAGCGGGGGTTCATCGGGGCGGGGCGGTTAGAATGGCGGCGACCTGCGCGACGATACCATGACGAATCCCTCCATCTTCCGCGTGCGCCTCGTCGAGTGGCGCGATGCGGCCGAAACCCTCGCGCGCCTTCGCACCGCCGTCTTCGTCGTCGAGCAGAACGTGCCAGCGGACCTCGAGATGGACGGGCGCGACGGCGGCTGCGTCCACGCGCTGGCGGAGACCATCGCGGGCGAGCCCATCGGCACCGGCCGCCTCATGCCCGACGGGCGCATCGGCCGCATGGCGGTGCTCGCGGGGTGGCGCGGCAAGGGCGTGGGCGCGGCGATCCTCGAGGCGTTGATGGCCGAGGCGAAGCGGCGCGGTTTCCGCGAGACCTACCTGCACGCGCAATCGCACGCGAAGGACTTCTACGCGCGCCACGGCTACGCCGTCGAAGGCGACGAATACCTCGAGGCCGGCATCCCCCACATCGGCATGCGCGCAAAACTTTAGGGACGGTTCCCAGGAACCGTCCCCTCAAAAGGTGTACGGGAGGGGCTGGAGGGCGAGGGCGGGTCCGGCGAGGGAGCCCAGGCGAAGGTCGCCCTTCGCGATCGCTTCGAGCTGGGCGACCACCAGCGCCTCGAAGCCGCCGTCGGGCGACGGGGCGACGTTGGCGACGGTGCCGGCGGACTGGTCGCCGAAGGCGTCGCTGTAGACGCTGTCGCCCGGGGCGAGAGGCGCGGCCGAGCGCACGCGCACGGCGCGTTTCTTGAGGATCCCGCGGTACTGCGTTCGCGCGACGATCTCCTGCCCGGGGTAGCAGCCCTTCTTGAAGCTCACGCCGCCGACGAGCTCGTAGTTGGCCATCTGCGGCACGAACTCCTCCTGCGTGCCGGGCACCACCTGCACGATGCCGTCGCGGACGAGGGAGAGCGCCCAATCGTCCAGCGTGGCGGTCCGGCCTTCCGGCGCCGGGGCGAACACGAACGCGCGCGCCTCGCCCAACCGGAACGCGCCTGCCGGGATCGCCCCGCTCCACAGGCCGAAGCGGGGCATGGAGGACGACACGTCGTCGACCTTCACCTTGGAGCGCAACACGAACATGCGCAGGCGCTTCGCGATGGCCTCGGCGAACGCGGCGGGGAGCACCAGGAGGAAGCCGTCCGCGTCGCGCGCGAGCGCGAAAGTGACCAGCAGCCGCCCCTTGGGCGTGCACCAGCCATTCCATTGCGCCGCGCCCACGGCCAGGGCCTTCACGTCGTTGGTGAACTGGTTGTGCAGGAAGTCGGCCGCGTCGTCACCCGAAACGCGCAGCAGTGCGTTGGAAGGGGAGAGGTCGCAAACGAGGGGAAGGGCGGCGGTCACGGGGCCAACATGGCGGCAACAGGGGATGGGTTCAAGTATAGCGGCGGCGCGCCGGCGAACGACCCCGCGTGGCGTGTGGTCATCGTCCTGGGGCCATCCTCGCGGACGCTGGCATGGGTCGTGGCGGTCGCCGCGGCGGCGCTGGCTGCCACCCTGGCCGCAGATCTCCCGGCGCCTGCCAAGGCGGCCATCGCCTGCGCGCTGGGAATCGCCACCGTCCGGGCCGCGCGGCGGGCCCGCCAGGCGGGGCAGGGAGCTGTCCGTCGCTTCACGGTCGACTTGTCCGGCCGGGTGGAGGTCGAGCGCGCCGACGGTCGCCACGTTGCCGGGCGGCTCACGGACGACGCCTTCGTGGCGCCGTGGCTCACCGTGCTCCGCTGGGTGCCCGAGGGCGCGCGCTACTCCCGCTCCATCGTGGTCGCCCCGGACGCGGCGCAGGCGGAGGCGTTCCGGCGGCTTCGCATCCTGCTGCGTTGGCGGTAACGGTATAATTTGCGCATGAATTCGCCCGTTGCGCCCGAGCAGATCCTCCTCACGCTGCCCGGCAGCGTGGCCCTCTCCGCCTTCCGC
>JAGRPO010000320.1 GCA_019449455.1 Betaproteobacteria bacterium
AACGCATCGAACATCCCGGCCCACGGCGGCGAGCGCGTGGCGGCGGCACTGGCTGCCCACGGCGTGAAGTTCATCTTCACGCTTTGCGGCGGGCACATCTCGCCCATCCTCGTGGCGGCCAAGCGCCGCGGCATCCGCATCGTGGACACGCGCGACGAGGTGACGGCCGTCTTCGCCGCCGACGCGTACGCGCGGCTGACCGGCCTGCCGGGCGTGGCGGCCGTGACCGCGGGCCCCGGCCTCACCAACACGATCACCGCGCTCAAGAACGCGCAGCTCGCGCAGTCGCCGCTGCTCCTGCTGGGCGGGGCGGCGCCCACGGCGCTGCAGGGGCGCGGGGCGCTGCAGGACATCGACCAGAAGCCGCTCGTGGCCCCGCACGTGAAGCTGGTGAAGCAGGTGCGGCGCGTGGCCGACCTCGGTCCCGCCGTCGAGGAGGCGCTCATGGCGTCCCTCTCCGGCGTTCCCGGCCCGGCCTTCGTCGAATGCCCCGTGGACCTCCTCTACGACGAGAAGATCATCCGCGGGTGGTACGCGGACGCCGCGGGCAAGGGAACGTCGATCGCCGACCGGTTCCTCCGGTGGTACCTCAATCGCCATGCCGAGCGCATGTTCGCCGGCAGCCACGAGCCGTACTCTCCCTCCGGGCGCGCGGTGCAGGTGCCGCTCGCGGGCGAGGGGGCCGTGGAGCGCGCGGCGCAGGCGTTGAAGGCGGCCGAGCGGCCCCTGATGGTGCTGGGCAGCCAGTCGATCGTGGAAGCCGCGGGCGCCACCCGCGTGGCCGAGGCGGTCGGGCGCCTCGGCGTGCCCGTGTACCTCTCGGGCATGGCGCGCGGGCTGCTGGGCCGCGAATCGGCGCTGCAGATGCGGCACGCGCGCCGCAAGGCGCTTCGCGAGTCCGACTGCGTGCTGCTGGCGGGCGTGCCGTGCGATTTCCGGCTCGACTACGGCAAGCACGTGCGCCGCTCGGCCACGCTCATCGCCGCCAACCGCAGCACCCGGGACGCGCGGCTCAACCGCAAGCCGTCGATCGAGGCCATCGGCGACGCCGGACGGTTCATCGCGGCGGTCGCGGACAAGGCGGGCGGCGGGGCGAAGCGCGCCGAGTGGCTCGCGACGCTGAAGGCGAGGGACGCCGAGCGCGAGGCGGAAATCGACGCGCAGGCCAGGGCGTCCGGCGCGCACGTGAACCCGGTGGCCTTCTTCCGCGCGATGGAGCGCGCCGCGGGCGACAACGCCGTGTTCGTGGCCGACGGCGGCGACTTCGTGGCGACCGCCTCCTACATCCTGCGCCCGCGCGGGCCGCTCGCCTGGCTCGATCCCGGCGCCTTCGGCACGCTGGGCGTGGGCGCGGGCTTCGCGCTCGGCGCCTCGGTCGTGAGGCCGTCGGCCGAGGTGTGGCTGGTGTGGGGCGACGGCGCGTGCGGCTACGGCCTGTCCGAGTTCGACACCTTCGTTCGCCACGGCATCCCGGTCATCGCCGTGGTGGGCAACGACGCCGGCTGGACGCAGATCGCGCGCGAGCAGGTGAAGATGCTGGGCGACGACGTGGGAACCGTCCTCGCGCGCACCGCCTACCACGAGGTCGCGAAGGGCTTCGGCGCCGAGGGCGTGGAGATCCGCACGGATGCCGAAGTCGAGGCGGGCCTGGCCGAGGCGCGCCGTTTCGCCGCCTCCGGCAAGCCCGTGCTGGTGAACGTCTGGCTCGACAGGACGGAGTTCCGGGAGGGCTCGATCTCGATGTAGCGAACGGGGGTGTATGCTCGAATCGCACCTCCCGGAGGTGTTGCGATCGTCGGTCCAGTGAAAACAGGCGGAGGAGGACGAGCGATGAGTACCGAAGCGACCATGGCGTTGCTGCGCAAGCAGCCGTTCACCCAGGGGCTGAAGGAGCACGAGATCGAGGGGCTGGGCGCGCTCGCGAAGGAGGTGCATTTCGAGCGCGACCGGATCCTGTTCGGCGAAGGCGAGCTTGGCACGGACTTCTACCTGATCGTGTCCGGATCGGTGAGCCTGGAGATCGCGCCGCCCAGCGGCGTGTGCCGCGTGGACACCCTCGGCGCCGGAGACGAGATGGGCTGGTCGTCGGTGGTGGGAAGCGACACGGTGTTCCAGGGACGCGTGCTGCAGGACCTCCATGCGATCGCCTTCGACGCGGCGGCCCTGCGCGCGCTGTGCGAGGAGGACAGGTCGTTCGGCTACGAGCTCATGCGCCGGCTGCTCGGCGTGGTGGCCGACCGCCTGCAGGCCACGCGGCTGCTCGTCATGGACGCCCACTGGCCCGTGGCGAAGAGGGCGGGTGCCTGAAGGAAGCGATGGCGTTCGAGTCGTCGAAGACGAGGAAGCACTGGGGCCCCCTCGAGCACGGCGTGCTCCAGGGGGAGGGCATCGACATCGGCTGCGGGCCGGACCCGGTGCTGCCCAACGTCATGCCGTTCGACCTCGCGCACGGCGACGCGAACGAGATCCTGCGGTTCGTGCACCGCAAGTTCGATTTCGTCTACGCCTCCCATTGCCTGGAGCACATGCTCGACCCGCGCAAGGCCATCGGCCAGTGGTGGGAGCTGGTGAAGCCCGGCGGCGCGCTCTTCGTGATCGTCCCGGACGAGGACCTGTACGAGCAGGGGTTCTGGCCCAGCCGGTTCAACCGGGACCACAAGTGGACCTTCACGATCGCGAAGCACTCGAGCTGGTCTCCCGTGTCGGTGAACCTCCTGGAGCTGGCGAGAACGCTGCCGGGAGGCGAGGTGGTCGACATCCGTCTCTTCGACACGGCCTACGACCGCGGCCTTCAGGTGAACGGGCAGGCGGCGGGGACGCTGTCCTGGCGCGCGCGCCGCGCGCTCGGCCGCGCGGCCTACGGATTGCTTCGCCTGTCCGGCATCGACAAGGACGCCCTAAAGCGGGCCTTCATCCGGCCCCTGGACCAGACGGCGTTTCCAGACACCCTCGCGCAGATCCAGTGCATCGTGCGCAAGTCGGGCGCGCCGGCGGCCTGAGCGCTCAGCGCGACAGGAGCCACGCGCCGGTCGAGAGGTAGACGAGGCCGGTGGTCATCACCGTCCACCGCGTCCACTTGCGGAACGAGGCGTCGGTGAGCTTCTCCAGCACGCGGCGCGAGAGCGTGGTGCCGGTGATCGCGAGCGCCACCATGAGCGCGCCGAGCCAGAACTCCACCGTGCCGCGCTGCGCGGCGCCGACGAGCCCGCCGAAATAGGCGATCTTGATGATGTGGCCCAGGCTCTGGGTCGAGGCCTTGGTCGCCACGACCGCGCGCCGGTCCATGTTCGAGCGCACGAAGAACATGTCGAGGATGGGGCCGGAGACGCCGGCCAGCAGCTGCAGCCCCGTGCAGATCACGCCGCAGACGAAGGAGTGGCCCCTCCGTTGCACGTCGAGGACGAGCTTCTCGGGCAGCGCCAGGGCGATGAAGGGCGTCACGCCCAGCACGAGGAGAGCGACGGGCTTGCTCGCCACGAGCTGCACGAGGGTGAAGGCCGCGAGCGCCGCGATCGATCCGTAGGCATTGCCCCGGAAGACGCGCCAGTCGATCGACCGCCGCCAGAGGATCGCGCGCCAGCCGTTGGAGGCGAGCTGCGTCACCCCGTGCAGCACCATGGCCTTGGGCACCGTGAGCAGCGCCAGCAGCACGCCCATGAAGATCATCCCGCCCGCCATGCCGAGGATGCCGGAGATGAACGAGGTCACGAGCACCGAGGCCGCGAGGACGAAGAGGACGAAGGTGGAGGGCATGGGCGCGCGGGTGGAAGGACGCCATCCTGCCGCGTCGGGTGCGGCGGGGCAAGGGCGCGGGTCAATGCCCGCGCTCTTGGTATCATCCGCGCGACATGACCGACGCCCCCCTCATCGACGAGGAGCTGGAGGCCTTCCTGCAATCGGGGGTTTCCCTGCATGCCGCCTCGCGCGGTGCGACCAATGCGCCCTGCCTCATGCGCGCCCTCGGCTGCCGCATCTCGCCGGACCGGCGGCAGGTGACGATCCTCCTGGCCGCCTCGCAGTGCGGGACCATGCTCGCCGACTTCGCGCAGAACGGCGCGATCGCCTTCGTGGCGAGCCTGCCCAGCACGCACCGCACGGTGCAGCTCAAGGGCAC
>JAGRPO010000321.1 GCA_019449455.1 Betaproteobacteria bacterium
CCCACAAGCCGCCTCGCATCGACGGACCGTCCGACCGTATCATCGCCCTGGTCACCTGGGTGTATCGCAGAAAGGAATCCGCAATGGAGAACCCGGCTGGGCTGCCGCGCGCCCAAGGCCTCTATGACCCTCGCCACGAGCACGATGCCTGCGGTGTGGGCTTCGTCGCGCACATCAAGGGAAAGAAGTCCCACGACATCGTGTCGAACGGGCTCACGATCCTCAACAACCTCACCCACCGGGGCGCGACCGGGGCCGACCCGCTGCACGGCGACGGCGCGGGCATCCTGGTCCAGATCCCGGACGGCTTCTTCCGCGAGGAGATGGCGAAGCGGAAGGTGAAGCTGCCCAAGGCCGGCGCCTACGGCGTGGGCATGGTGTTCCTGCCGCAGGACCCGGCCGCGCGCGCGGCCTGCGTGCGCGAGATCGAGCGCGCCGTCGCGAACGAGGGCCAGGCGCTCCTCGGGTGGCGGGACGTCCCCGTCGACGCCGCCTCGCTCGGCCACACCGCCAGGAGCACGATGCCGGTCATCCGGCAGGTGTTCGTCGGCGCCGGCCGCGGCCAGCTCGACCGCGACGCCTTCGAGCGCAAGCTCTACATCATCCGCAAGGCCTCGGGCCACGCCATCCGCGCCCTGGGGCTCAAGAACGCCGGGCAGTTCTACGTGCCGTCGTTCTCGCACCGGACCATCGTCTACAAGGGGATGCTCCTCGCGCACCAGGTGGGCGAGTTCTTCACCGACCTGCACGACAAGCGCTTCGTGTCGGCGCTCGCCCTCGCGCACCAGCGCTTCTCGACCAACACGTTCCCCACCTGGGACCTCGCGCACCCGTTCCGCTTCATCGCGCACAACGGCGAGATCAACACGCTGCAGGGCAACCTCAACTGGATCCGCTCGCGCCAGGCGACGATCCACTCCAAGCTCCTCGGGCCCGACCTCGACAAGATCTGGCCCCTCATCTACGAAGGCCAGTCCGACTCGGCCTCGTTCGACAACGCGCTCGAGCTCCTCGTGATGGGCGGCTACCCGATCGCCCACGCGATGATGCTCATGATCCCGGAGGCGTGGGCCGGCAACCCGCTCATGGACGCCAAGCGCCGCGCCTTCTACGAGTACCACGCGGCCCTCATGGAGCCCTGGGACGGCCCCGCGGCCGTGGCGTTCACCGACGGCAAGTTCATCGGCGCGACCCTGGACCGCAACGGCCTGCGGCCCGCGCGCTACTTCATCACCGACGACGACCTCATCGTCATGTCCTCGGAGATGGGCGTGCTGGACATTCCCCAGTCGAAGATCGTCAAGAAGTGGCGCCTGCAGCCCGGCAAGATGCTGCTCGTGGACATCGAGCACGGCCACATCGTCTCCGACGAGGACCTCAAGCGCGGCCTCGCCGCCGAGCGCCCCTACCAGGACTGGCTCGACCGCACCCAGATGCGCCTCGAGGACCTGCCCTCCCCCGGCGCGATCCCCGTGCCGGACACCGACAAGCTCCTCGACCGGCAGCAGGCCTTCGGCTACACGCAGGAAGACCTGAAGATGCTCCTCACGCCGATGGCGGTCGCGGGCGAGGAGCCCGTGGGCTCCATGGGCGACGACACGCCCGTGGCGGTGCTCTCCAACCGCTCCAAGCCCCTGTACGCGTACTTCCGCCAGCTCTTCGCGCAGGTGACCAACCCGCCGATCGACCCGATCCGCGAGCAGCTCGTGATGTCGCTCGTGTCCTTCATCGGCCCGCGGCCCAACCTGCTCTCGCCGGACTCCACCGAGCCGGTGATGCGCCTGGAGGTCTCGCAGCCCATCCTCACCTTCGAGGACATGGAGAAGCTGCGCCGGGCCTCGGAGAGCACCAACGGCCACTTCGTGAGCGAGATCCTGTCCATGTGCTATCCCGCCGAGTGGGGCGTGCAGGGCATGGAGCCCGCGCTCGCCCGCCTGTGCGCGGACGCCGAGGACGCGGTGAAGAAGGGCGTGAACATCATCATCCTCACCGACCGCGACATGTCCGCCGAGCAGGTGCCGATCCCGGCGCTGCTCGCCACGGCCGCGGTGCACCACCACCTGGTCCGCGCGGGGCTTCGCACGCGCTCGGGCCTGGTGGTCGAGACCGGCAGCGCCCGCGAGGTGCAGCACTTCGCCTGCCTGGCCGGCTTCGGCGCGGAGGCGATCCACCCGAACCTCGCCTTCGCCACGCTGCTCGACATCAAGGACGGGCTGCCGCAGAAGGTGGACGACAAGGAGCTCGTCAAGCGCTACATCAAGGCGATCGGCAAGGGGCTGCTCAAGGTGATGTCCAAGATGGGCATCTCCACCTACCAGTCCTACTGCGGCGCGCAGATCTTCGAGGGCGTCGGCCTCGACACGAAGTTCGTCGAGAAGTACTTCACGGGCACGCCGTCGGCCATCGAGGGCATCGGGCTCGAGGAAGTGGCCGAGGAGGCCGTGCGGCTGCACCGCCTGGCCTATTCCGACGCGCCCCTGTACCGCGACCGCCTCGACCCGGGCGGCGACTACGCCTACCGCATCCGCGGCGAGGCGCACATGTGGACGCCGGACACGATCGCCAAGCTCCAGCACGCCACGCGCTCCGGGAACTACACCACGTACAAGGAGTACGCGAAGCTCATCAACGAGCAGAGCGAGCGCCTGATGACGCTGCGGGGCCTGTTCGAGATCAAGGCCGCGGCGACCCCGGTCCCCCTCGAGGAGGTCGAGCCCGCCAAGGACATCGTCAAGCGCTTCGCCACCGGCGCCATGTCCCTGGGCTCCATCTCGCACGAGGCGCACTCCACGCTCGCCATCGCCATGAACCGCATCGGCGGCAAGTCGAACACGGGCGAGGGCGGCGAGGACCCGATCCGCTACGTGCCGCTCGCGAACGGCGACTCCATGCGCTCGGCCATCAAGCAGGTGGCGGCGGGGCGCTTCGGCGTGACCACCGAATACCTGGTGAACGCCGACGACCTGCAGATCAAGATGGCGCAGGGCGCGAAGCCCGGCGAGGGCGGCCAGCTTCCCGGCCACAAGGTCTCGAAGTACATCGCGAAGGTGCGCCACACCGTGCCGGGCGTGGGCCTCATCTCGCCGCCGCCGCACCACGACATCTACTCGATCGAGGACCTCGCGCAGCTCATCCACGACCTGAAGAACGTGAACCCGAAGGCGCGCGTGTCGGTGAAGCTCGTCTCGGAGATCGGCGTGGGCACGATCGCCGCGGGCGTGGCCAAGGCGAAGGCGGACCACGTGACCATTTCCGGCTTCGACGGCGGCACGGGCGCCTCTCCCCTGTCGTCGATCAAGCACGCCGGCAGCCCCTGGGAGATCGGGCTGGCGGAGACCCAGCAGACGCTGGTGCTGAACAAGCTGCGCTCGCGCATCTGCGTGCAGACCGACGGCCAGATGAAGACCGGCCGCGACGTCGTCGTGGGCGCGCTCCTGGGCGCGGACGAGTTCGGCTTCGCCACCGCCCCGCTGGTGGTCGAGGGCTGCATCATGATGCGCAAGTGCCACCTCAACACCTGCCCCGTGGGCGTGGCCACGCAGGACCCGGAGCTCATCAAGAAGTTCTCCGGCAAGCCCGAGCACGTCATCAACTACTTCTTCTTCGTGGCCGAGGAAGTGCGCGAGTGGATGGCGAGGATGGGCTTCCGCAAGTTCGAGGACATGGTCGGGCGCTCCGACATGCTCGAGACGCGCCGCGGCATCGAGCACTGGAAGGCGAAGGGGCTGGATTTTTCGCGCCTCTTCTACCGCCCGCCGGTCGACGAGTCCGTCCCCATCCACTGGACGCAGAAGCAGGACCACGCCCTCGACAAGGCGCTCGACCACCAGCTCATCGAAAAGGCGCGCCCGGCGCTCGACTCCAAGCGCCCGGTGCAGTTCGAGAGCGCCATCTTCAACCGCAACCGCACGGTGGGCGCCATGCTCTCCGGCGAGGTCGCGCGCCGCTACGGGCACGCGGGGCTCCCGGAGGACACGATCCACGTGAAGTTCACCGGCACCGCCGGCCAGACCTTCGGCGGCTGGCTCGCGCACGGCATCACCTTCGAGCTGGAGGGCGACGCCAACGACTACGTGGGCAAGGGCCTGTGCGGCGGGCGCATCATCGTCCATCCCTCGAAGGACTGCCCCATCGTCCCCGAGGAGAACATCATCGTCGGCAACACCGTCATGTACGGCGCGATTGCCGGCGAAGCCTATTTCCGGGGCGTGGCGGGCGAGCGCTTCGCGGTTCGCAACTCCGGGGCCACCGCGGTGGTGGAGGGCGTGGGCGACCACGGCTGCGAATACATGACCGGGGGCACGGTGGTGGTGCTCGGCACGGCCGGGCGCAACTTCGCCGCCGGCATGTCGGGCGGCATCGCGTACGTCCTGGACGAGGAAGGCGATTTCCTGCAGCGCTGCAACCTCGCGATGGTGGAGCTCGAGCCCATCCCGGAGGAGGACCGCGTGGCGGCCGACGCCGGCGCGAACGTCGAGCTCGAATCGCACGGCAAGGTGGCGGTCGACCACGTGGCGGGCAACGACGAGGCGACCATCAAGGCCCTCGTCCAGCGCCACCTGCTCTTCACCGGCAGCGAGCGCGCCCGGCGCATCCTCGAGAACTGGACGGCCTACCTGCCGCGGTTCGTGAAGGTGATGCCGATCGAGTACAAGCGCGCGCTCGCCGAGATGGGACAGGAGCAGGCGCGGCGCCTCGAGGCGGCCATCGGCACGGAAGTCAGAGCGAACGACTGAGAACGGGACCATGGGAAAGATCACCGGCTTCATGGAAATCGCGCGCAAGGACCGCGGCTACGAGCCCGTCGCCGAGCGCATCAAGGTCTACAAGGAGTTCGTCCGCGCGCTTCCCGACGCGGACATGAGCCAGCAGGGCGCCCGCTGCATGGATTGCGGCATCCCGTTCTGCCAGACGGGCTGCCCGGTCAACAACGTGATCCCGGACTGGAACGACCTCGTCTATCGCGGCAACTGGCGCCCGGCGTTGGACGTCCTGCACTCGACGAACAACTTCCCGGAATTCACCGGCCGCGTGTGCCCGGCGCCCTGCGAGGCGGCGTGCACGCTCAACATCAACAACGACCCGGTCGCCATCAAGTCGATCGAGCAGGCCATCGTGGACAAGGGCTGGGCCGAGGGCTGGATCGTCCCCGAAGTGCCGCTGCGCAAGACCGGCCGCAAGGTCGCCGTCGTGGGCTCCGGCCCCGCGGGGCTCGCCTGCGCGCAGCAGCTCGCGCGCGCGGGCCACGACGTGACGCTCTTCGAGAAGAACGACCGGGTCGGGGGGCTGCTTCGCTACGGCATCCCCGACTTCAAGATGGAGAAGCACCACATCGACCGGCGCATGGAGCAGATGAAGGCCGAGGGAGTCACCTTCCGCGCCGGCGTGAACGTCGGCGTCGACCTCAAGACCGACAAGCTCCTCTCCGATTTCGACGCCGTCGTGCTCTCCGGCGGATCGGAAAAGCCGCGCGACCTCCCGGTGCCCGGGCGGGAGCTCTCCGGCGTCCATTTAGCGATGGAGTTCCTGCCGCAGCAGAACAAGGCCGTCGCGGGCGACAAGGTCCCGGGGCAGATCCTCGCCGCCGGCAAGCACGTCGTGGTGATCGGCGGCGGCGATACCGGCAGCGACTGCATCGGCACCTCCATCCGCCAGGGCGCCAGGTCGGTCATGAACTTCGAGCTGCTGGCGAAGCCGCCGGAGCAGGAGGACAAGCCGCTCACCTGGCCGTACTGGCCGCTCAAGCTTCGCACCTCGAGCTCCCACGAGGAAGGCGCCAAGCGCGACTTCGCCGTCGCCACGAAGCGCTTCGAGGGCAAGGGCGGCAAGGTCGCGAGCCTCGTCGCCTGCCACGTCGAATGGGTGAAGGACGAGAAGGGCGCCAAGTCGATGAAGGAGGTGCCGGGCACCGAATTCACGATCCCCGCCGACCTCGTGCTCCTCGCCATGGGCTACGTGCACCCGGTGCACGAAGGCGTCGTGTCCGGCCTCGGCGTGAAGAAGGACGCCCGCGGCAACGTGCTGGCCACCACGGACGGCAAGGGCTGCTACGCGACCTCGGTGCCCAAGGTCTTCGCCGCGGGCGACATGCGGCGCGGCCAGTCGCTCGTCGTCTGGGCCATCCGCGAGGGGCGCCAGTGCGCCCGCGAGGTGGACGCGTTCCTCATGGGATCGTCGGACCTGCCCCGCTGAGGCGCGGTCCCGGCGATCTTTCGCCCTGAAGACGCTGCTCATCGCCGCCGTGCTCGCGTACGCGAGCATGGCGGCCTTGCTGTGGCTCACGCAGGACAGCCTCCTCTTCTATCCGCAACCATCGCACGGGGCGCCCGCGGCGCCGCCCGGCTGGCGGCTCGAGAAGGTCGCCCTCGGCGCCGCCGACGGCACGCCGCTCGCGGGCGTGCTCCTGCTGCCGCCCGGCGAGCCCGGCTCCCGTGCCGCCGCCGTCCTCTATTTCGGCGGCAATGCCGAGGAGGTGACCGCGTACGCCGCCGAAGTCGAGCGCCATTACGGCCGCCGCGCCGTGCTCCTCGTGAACTACCGCGGCTTCGGCGACAGCGGCGGCCGCCCGGGCGAGAAGGCGATGGCGGCCGACGCGCTCGCGGTGTACGACTGGGCCGCGAAGCGCGCCGACCTCGATGGCGCGCGCATTTGCGTGCACGGCCGCAGCATCGGCAGCGCGGTGGCCGTCCGGCTCGCGGCCGCGCGTCCCGTTCGCTGCGTCGTCCTCACCTCGCCCTTCGAGAGCCTGGTGGCCGTGGGCAAGTCCCACTACCCGTGGATGCCCGTGGCGTGGCTCCTTCGCCACCGCTTCGAGTCGGCGACGCACGCATCCCGCCTGAAGGTGCCCGCCCTCGTCGTCTACGGCGGCGCCGACACGATCATCGCGCCGGAGCATTCCGAGCGCCTCGCGTCGGCCTGGGGCGGCCCGGTCGAGCGCGTGCGCCTCGAGGGGTTCGGGCACAACGACATCGACCTGCACCCGCGCTACGCGCAGGCCATCGCCGCCTTCCTCGACCGCCACCTTTGACGTTTGTCGAGGGGCCGGCGGGCATGCCGTGAGAGAATTGCACCCCATGAAAAACGACAACTTCCTGCGCGCCCTCCTGCGCCAGCCCACGGACTACACGCCGATCTGGATCATGCGCCAGGCCGGGCGCTACCTCCCCGAGTACAACGCCACGCGCAAGAAGGCGGGCAGCTTCCTCGCCCTGGCGAAGACGCCGGAGCTCGCGTGCGAGGTGACGCTGCAGCCGCTGGAGCGCTTCGCGCTCGACGCCGCCATCCTCTTCTCCGACATCCTCACGATCCCCGACGCGATGGGGCTGGGCCTGTACTTCGCCGACGGCGAGGGTCCGAAGTTCGAGCGCACCGTGCGCACCGAGGCGGACGTGAAGAAGCTCGGCGTGGCCGACCTCGATTCGCTCAGGTACGTGTTCGACGCGGTGGCGCTCATCCGCAAGTCGCTCGCCGGCCGCGTGCCGCTGATCGGCTTCTCCGGCAGCCCGTTCACGCTCGCCTGCTACATGGTGGAAGGCGGCGGCAGCGACGATTTCCGCCTCGTGAAGTCG
>JAGRPO010000322.1 GCA_019449455.1 Betaproteobacteria bacterium
CTCGTCGACCACGAGGCCCACGTGGCGCATCTGGTCCTGGAAGTTGCTGAGCTGCTGCAGCAGCGGCGTGCCCTCGGGCAGGTAGTAGGGCTCGCGCAGGATCGCGCGGATGCCGTCCTTGTCGAGGGGCTCCCTGCGCGAGGCGTTGAGGAACTTGCGCACGTGCAGGATGCCGGCCACCTTGTCGAGGCTTCCCTCGCAGACCACGATGCGCGTGTGGTGCGCGGTGGCGATGGCGGTGCGGATGTCGTCGATGTCGTCCTCGAGGTCGATCGCCTCGATCTGCCCGCGCGGCGTCATCGTGTCGTCGACCGTCATGTCCTCCAGCTCGAAGAGGTTGAGGAAGATCGACTGGTGCTTCTTCGGAATGTACTTCCCGCCCTCGAGCACGAGCGTGCGCAGCTCCGCCATCGACAGGTTCTCGCCCGCGTTGGCGCCGGGCTTGATGAAGAGGATCCTCAGCAGCCCCTGCACGAACAGGTTCACGAACCAGACCACGGGGTAGGCCACGCGCAGCAGCGGCGTGAGCACGTAGGCGGAGGGCAGCGCGATGGCCTCGGGGAACGTGGCCCCGATCACCTTCGGCGTGATCTCGCTGAAGACGAGGATGAAGAAGGTGACGAGCCCGGTGGCGATCATGAGCGTGTATTCGCCCTCGCCGAAGAGCCGGATGGACATCTCCGCCACGAGCACGGCGGAGCCCGCGTTGACCAGGTTGTTGCCGAGCAGGATGACGCCGAGGAGCCGGTCGGTGCGGTCGAGCAGGGCCTGGGTGAGGCGCGCCGAGCGCCTGCCCTCGCGCACGAGGTGCTTCAGCCGGTTGCGGTTGAGCGCCATCATGCTCGTCTCGGCGATCGAGAAGAAGCCGGCGACGAGGAGCATCACGGCGAGCGCCGCGAAGAGCCACGAGAGGGGGATCTTGTCGGACATCCGGGCGGGGGCTTCAGCCCCTGTGCAGGATGATCTCGAGGACGAACTTGCTCCCGAGGTAGGCGAGCAGAAGCGCGGCGAAGCCCCAGAGCGTCAGGTACACGGCGCGCTTGCCGCGCCAGCCGCGGAAGTACCGGCCCCACAGGAGCGAGCCGAAGATCAGCCACGAGATGATCCCGAAGACCGTCTTGTGGGTGAACTGCAGCGGGCGGCCGAAGACCTGCTCGGAGAAGAAGAGCCCGGAGACCACCGTGAGCGTGAGCAGCACGAAGGCGGCGAACAGGATGCGGAAGAGGAGCGCCTCCATCTCGAGCAGCGGCGGCAAGCTGCGCAGGAACGGCGGCATGACGCCGCGGTGCAGCCATTTCTGCTCGGCGAGCATCACGACCGCGTGCATCGTCGCCACGATGAACAGGCTGTAGGCGAGCATCGCGATCGCGAAGTGCAGGGTGAAGAGCGGGTCGCCGCCGTGGCGCACGAGGTAGTGCGACGGGACGAACGCCTGCAGGATCACTGCCGCGAGCGCCACCGGCGCCCACAGGCCCTGGATGCTCGCGAGGCCCGGCACCGCGAGGCTCGCGAGCCAGTAGATGGCCACGGTGAGCCAGATGATGAGGGAGATCGAGTTGGAAACGCCGAGGTTCAGGCCCTCGTCGGTGAGCACGCCGGAATAGACGAGCATGCCGTGCAGCACGAGGGCCACGGGCAGCAGCACGCCTTCGAGCCGGAAGGCCGCGCCCGGGGCCGCGCCAGCGGGCGCCGTCGCACGGGCCGCGCGCCAGGCGAGCGCCGAGAGGGCGAGCCAGCAGGCAGCGGTGCTAAAATAGAGGACCGAATCGCGCATTTTCGAGGCGGTTCAGTCTACACCAATTCCCCTTCGGCCCTTCCCATGCTGGACGCACTCACGCAGCGACTTTCCTCCGTCATCAAGACGATGCGCGGCCACGCGCGCCTGACCGAGGAGAACGTGTCCGAGGCCCTGCGCGAGGTGCGCATGGCGCTCCTCGAGGCCGACGTGGGCCTGCCGGTGGTGAAGGATTTCGTCGCGCGCGTGAAGGAAAAGGCCCTCGGCCAGGACGTGATCGCGAGCCTCACGCCCGGACAGGCGCTGGTGGGCGTGGTGCACGACGAGCTGGTGGCGCTCATGGGCGGCACCAACGCCCAGCTCGACCTGAAGACCCAGCCGCCGGCGGTGATCCTGCTCGCCGGGCTGCAGGGCGCGGGCAAGACGACCAGCGCGGGAAAGCTCGCGCGGCTGCTCAAGGGCGCGAAGAAGAAGGTGCTGCTGGTGTCGGCCGACGTCTACCGGCCCGCGGCCATCGAGCAGCTGAAGACGCTGGCCTCGCAGCTCGCGATCGACCTCTTCCCCTCGGACGCGTCGCAGAAGCCGGTCGACATCGCCACGAACGCGCTCGACTGGGCGAGGAAGCACTACCACGACGTGCTCATCGTCGACACGGCGGGGCGGCTCGCCATCGACGAGGCGATGATGGCCGAGGTGAAGGCGGTGCATGCGGCCGTGCGCCCGGTCGAGACCCTCTTCGTGGTCGACTCCATGCAGGGCCAGGACGCGGTCAACGTCGCCAGGGCTTTCGGGGAGACGCTGCCGCTCACCGGCGTCATCCTCACCAAGCTCGACGGGGACGCGCGCGGGGGGGCGGCGCTCTCGGTCCGGGCGATCACCGGCGCGCCCATCAAGTTCGCCGGCGTCTCGGAGAAGATGGACGGGCTCGAGCCCTTCCACCCCGAGCGCATGGCTTCGCGCATCCTCGGCATGGGCGACATCGTCTCGCTGGTCGAGGACGCGAGGAAGTCCGTCGACGAGGGCGAGGCGAAGAAGCTCGCCGACAAGTTCAAGAAGGGCAAGGACTTCGACCTCGACGACTTCAAGGTGCAGATCCAGCAGATGAAGAAGATGGGCGGGGTCTCCGCGCTCATGGACAAGCTTCCGGCGAGCCTCACCCAGGCCGCGAGCCAGTCGCCGGACCTGCAGGAGAAGTCGATGCGGCGCACCGAAGGCATCATCAACGCGATGACGCCCCTCGAGCGCAGGAAGCCGGAGCTCATCAAGGCCTCGCGCAAGCGCCGGATCGCGGCCGGCGCGGGCGTGCAGGTGCAGGAGGTCAACCGGCTCCTGAACCAGTTCGAGCAGATGCAGAAGATGATGAAGATGATGCGCTCCGGCGGCCTCGCCAAGATGATGCGCAACATGAAGGGCATGCTTCCCGGCATGCGCTGATCCGCCGCCGTTGACTCGGGTCAAGGCGGCCGGGGTAACATTCGTTCACAGTCGGATCGTCGCGATTGCCGCGCTGTCGGCGATCGCCCGCATTTTCCCGGAGACCCCATGAAGCCCCTTGCCCGTATCGTCGCGGCGCTCGCCGTCGCTCTTCCCCTGGCCGCCAGCGCGGCCGAAAAGATCGTGGTCGGCCAGTCCGCGCCCCTCACCGGCTCCAACGCGGAGATCGGCAAGGACATCCGGGACGGCGCGCTCGCCTGGTTCAAGCGCGTGAACGAATCCGGCGGGATCCACGGTCGCCAGGTGGAGTTCGTCTCGATCGACGACAGGAACGACCGCAAGACCGCCGGCGCGAACGCGGTGAAGCTCGTGAACGAGGCCGGCGCGATCGCGCTCTTCGGCTTCGCCTCCGCCACGCTGTCGCTCGACGCGATGCCCATCGTGAAGGAGAAGAAGGTGCCCTTCTTCGCACCCTTCACCGGCGCGGACGCCATCCACAAGCAGAACAACTTCGTCTTCGTGATGCGCGCCTCCTACGCCGACGAGCTGGGGAAGATCCTCGAGCACTGGAAGTCGCTTGGCGCCACCCGGGTCACGGTCATCAACTACGACGACCAGATCGGCAACCAGAACTACGCGACGGTCGCGCGCCTCATGGAAGGCTCGGGCAAGAAGGTCGTGGGCGTGAAGCTCAAGCGCAACGCTCCCGTGGAGCCGTCCCAGATCGAGGCCATCATCGCGAGCGATCCGCAGGTGATCGTGGCGACGACCCTCTACGGCGCGACCTCGCAGGTGATCAAGGGACTGAAGGCCGCGGGCAAGCCCTACAACATGACCTCGCTCTCGTTCGTGGGCCCCAGCCAGCTCGCGGCAGCCGCGGGGCCGGATGCGGCGGGCGTCTCCGTGGCCGGCGTCGTGCCCCCGCCGGCCAAGACGACGGTGCCGGTGATCAAGGAATGCGGCGACGCGATCCGCAAGGCGGGCATTCCGGAACTCAACTACACCAACCTGGAAGCGTGCATCGCCGCCAAGGTGCTCACCGAGGCCATGCGCAAGGCCGGCCGGGACCTCACCCGCGAGAGTCTCTACCGGGCGCTCAACGGGCTGGGCACCCTCGACGTCGGCGGCTACGTCGTCAACTTCTCCCCCGACAACCGCCACGGCAACCGCTACGTCGAGCTGGCGGTGATCGGCCGCAACGGCCAGTTCCGCTTCTAGCGCAGCCGGCCTCCCGGCCTGCCGGGGGGCCGAATCCGCCCTTCTTGCCCCCGGTTGCGTGGAAGCGGCCAAGCTCTTATAATGCAAGGCTTTTCCGGTTCCGGGCCGCAGGTCCGGGGCACAGACTGAAACCGTTACCCGTTATCAACGGGAAGGAGCCATGAATGGTCGTCATCAGAATGGCGCGCGGCGGCGCGAAGAATCGCCCCTACTACACCATCGTCGTCGCCGACTCGCGCATGCCGCGCGACGGGCGCTTCATCGAGCGCATCGGCTTCTACAACCCCAAGGCCGCCGAGAACGAACCGGGATTCCGGCTCTCGCTCGACCGCGTGGCGCACTGGGTTTCCCAGGGCGCGCAGCCTTCGGACGCGGTGAAGAAGCTGATCAAGCGTGGCAAGGCCCAAGTCACCGCCAAGCCCGAAGCGGCCGCCAAGTAATCCCGCCGGTTCCCCGTACGCGGGGGACGAGTCGCGGCTGGTGGTGATGGGGCGCATCCTCGGCCCCTTCGGCATCCAGGGCTGGGTCAAGCTCAAGACCTTCACCGAATCTCCCGACGGCCTCGCCGGCCA
>JAGRPO010000323.1 GCA_019449455.1 Betaproteobacteria bacterium
CTCGTGCGCGAGGTGCTGGTGCTCTACGAATCCATGGGCGTACCGATCGAGCCGCAGCTCGCCGAGAACCTGCCGCGCGTCGCCGCGGACCCGGCTCTCCTGCGCCAGGTGCTTCACAACCTCATCCAGAACGCGATGGACGCGCTCGTGGGCGCGGACCAGCCGCGCATCGTGGTCACCTCTTCCTTCGCGGCCGACGGCATCACGCTGTCGGTCCGCGACAACGGCTCCGGGATCGCGGAAGCGGTCTTCGGCCGCATCTTCGAGCCTTACGTCACCACCAAGCCCAAGGGCACGGGCCTCGGCCTTGCGATCGTGAAGAAGATCGTCGAGGAGCACCATGGCCATATCTCGGTCGAGAACGTGTTACCCCATGGCGCACACGTGAGCATCGTCCTGCCCCTGCGCGAAGCGGCCTAGGGTCCGCCCCCCACATGTCGGCCAACCAGATCATGGTCGTGGATGACGAAGTCGGCATCCGCGAACTCCTGTTCGAGATCCTCCGCGACGAAGGCTATGGGGTGCGGCTGGCCGAGAACGCGCAGACAGCCCGCAACCTGCGCCGGGAAATGCGCCCCGACCTCGTCCTGCTCGATATCTGGATGCCGGACACCGACGGCATCACCCTGCTCAAGGAATGGGCGGGATCGGGCCAGCTCACGATGCCCGTGGTGATGATGTCCGGCCACGGAACGATCGACTCGGCGGTCGAGGCCACGCGCATCGGCGCGTTCGATTTCCTCGAGAAGCCGATCAGCCTGCCGAAGCTGCTCGCGACGGTGGGCAAGGCGCTTGCGGGGGGGCGCGCGCTGCCGCGCGCCGGTCTGACCATGACGCAGCTCGGAAAGGCCCGCATCGTCCAGGAGCTTCGGCAGCGCCTGGACCAGGTCAGCCGCCTTCGCACGCCCGTGCTCCTGGTAGGCGAGCCCGGCTGTGGCTTCGAGATCGCGGCTCGCCACCTGCACCTGCCCAATACGCCGTGGGTCGCGCCGGAGGACACCGAGTGGCTCGCCTCCAATCCCTTCGGCCCGCTGAACGAGGCGAAGGACGGGACGCTCTTCATCCACGAGCTGGGCCTGCTCGGAAAGCCCGAACAGAAGGGCCTCGGCCAGCTGGTCGCCAAACTGGAGAAGTTCAACGTGCGCCTGGTCTGCGCGGTGTCCGGCTCCATCGCGCGCCTTGCCGAGGACGGAAATTTCGATCCGGCGCTCTATCACCAGCTCTCCGGGCTCACGATCCGGGTCCCGTCGATCGCCGAACACACCGAGGACGTGCCCGACCTCGCCACGAGCCTGCTTACCGCCTTCGTGGATGCGAACGAGGTTCCCCTCAGGGTGCTGACCGTCGGGGCGCAGAACGCGCTGCGCAATCTCGACTGGCACGGGAACCTTCCAGTGCTCCAGAATGCGGTCAAGACGCTTGCCTTGACGGCCCTCGGCTCCGAGATCGGCGGCGACGACGTTTCGCGGGTCGCCAAGGAATTCTCCCTGCTGCCACGCGACCAGCCTGCGGCGGAGGCGGGCGTCTCGCTCGACATGCCGCTGCGGGAGGCGCGCGAGCAGTTCGAGCGACAGTACTTCCTGCACCACATCCGTCGGGAGGACGGCAACATGTCGCGCGTGGCCGACCGCGTCGGTCTGGAGCGAACGCACCTCTACCGCAAGCTCAAGCAGCTCGGCATTCGCCCGTCGTCGCGAGGCGAAGACCCGGCGATGTAACGGGCTTCAGCGCGTCTCGATGCGGCCCAGGCGGACCGCGGTGAGCCCGGTCTTCACGTTGTTCGGCACCGGCATCACCAGCACGCAGTTGTCGTAGGGAGCCCGCACCGTCTCCTCGCCGTCGTAGGCGATCACGTCGCCCTGGTGGGCCACCACTTCCATTCCGGAGAATTCGCGGGCGAATCGGAACTCCGGCGTTCTCGCCACGACGGCGTCGGTGACGCGCACGAGCCGCTGCGGCTGCGGCGCCTGGCTCGAGATTTCCCGGGCCGCGGTCTCCGGATCGATGATTCCGACGTGGCGCAGGAACCGCCACGTCGTCTGCCACGCCACCTGCTCGGCTGCCCGCTCCCAGTGCTGGCCGCACTCCACCAGCAACGCGTTCTTGGGGCTCGCGGGATCGCCGAAGCCCTCGAAGTCGCGCATGCGCGTTCCGTTGGCATGGCCCTCGTCGCTCACGATGTCCCTGGGAATGGCCACGTCGAACGCGAGTCCTATGCCCTTGTCGAGCGGCCCGCAGATCATCACGGGCGGGCTGGGCTCGAGCATCGAGTGGATGTCGAGCAGGAAGTCGGCCGCCTCGACGAAGGGGCGCAACTGCCGGGCGCGGCGAAGCTCCATGCTGTCGCGCGGGCCGTCCAGTGTCCGTGCGTTCCAGACGCGATTGAAATCCTCGTCGATGAAGCGCGTCGCATAGGGACGCTTCGGGTCGAACCGGAAGAAGGCCTCGATGTTGGCGAACGAGAGCGTGAGCGTACCCCGGGCGGGACGGACGTCCGTCCGCAACAGGCGATCGATGACGAGCGCGCCGCAGATCTCGTTGCCGTGGGTGACGGCGTTCACCAACACGTGCGGCCCCGGCCGACCGCTTTCGAAGGTGTGAACGAAGTCGACTCCAGTCGCAGACCGGCGATGGGAATCGATGTCGGGGGCGATGAGTTCGATGGCGATTCGGTTCATGGCTATCGGCTTCCGTCCTTCGCTGGCGGGTGGTCGTGTTCGTGATCGTGATCATGATGATGGCCGTGATCGTGGCCATGGTGATGGTCGTGGCCGCAATGGCCGTGAGCATGGTCGTGATCGTGGTGTCCGTCGCAGCGATGCGAGCCGCGCTCGGCGGCGTATTCGCAGATCGCCTTGACCATTCGTTCGATGTCCCGGGCGAGGCGCGCGAAACCGGACGTCCTCTCGCCGGTGCGCTCGTCCATGTAGAGCCTTCGGTTCACCTCGACTTGCAGGCTGTGGCGGCCGGCTGCCGGGTCCGAAAACGCGCGCACCAGCTCGACGCCCTTGTACGGGTCGTTCACCCTCACGTCGTAGCCCATCCCGGAAAGCAGGCTCGCGACGAAGGCGGTGAACCCGGGATCACAGGTCGTGCCGTCACGATCGCCGAGGACGAAGTCGGCGCGCAGCTTTCCGGGACCCTCGTCCGAGACCACGCTGCTCACTGCCGGCATCGAATGGCAGTTGACGTGCCACACGGAGCCGAAGTGCGCGTAGGTGGCGTCCAGCGCGTCCTTCAGCGCCTTCTGGTAGGGCTGGTGGAACTCGGTGATGCGGCGCCGCACTTCGTCGACGGTGAGCTTTCGTGCGTAGATCGGCTCGCCCGTGTCGAGCACCCGCCAGATGAGGCCGACGCCCAGCTGGGTCTTCCGGCTGGCGGCGGCGGGCCCGGGCCAGGGCGCGTCGATGAGCGAGGTATCGACGTCGAGCAGGGAGCGGTTGGGGTCGATGTAGGAGCGCGGGAAGCGCGCGGCGAGCAGCGTGGCGCCGAGCCTGGGGCCGCAGGCATAGAGCTCGTCGACGAAGGCGTCTTCGGCCTGCCGCAAGGCGGACATGGGAACGGCGGGCCGGAAGTCGTCCGGGTAGACGGTGCCGCTGTGGGGCGAATCGAGGACCACCGGTGCCATGGTGCCGGCGGGTTCGGTGCGATCGTAGGCGTGATGTCGGGTCATGGGGAGTCGTTGAGGTGGCAGGCCGAAAGGTGGCCCGGGGCGATCTCGCGCAACCGCGGCGCCTCGGCCTGGCAGCGCGGGGTCGAATGCGGGCACCTCGGATGGAAATGGCATCCCCGGGGCGGGTCCAGCGGAGAGGGAATCTCGCCCCTGATCGGGATGTACGTTCTCTTCGTCGCCTCGAGGCGCGGGATCTCTGCAAGCAGGGCCTGGGTATAGGGGTGGTTGGGGCGCACGAACACCTCGTCCGCGCCTGCCGATTCGACGACTCGCCCCAGGTACATGATCACGACGCGGTCGGAGAGATGGCGCACGACGCCGAGGTCGTGGCTGATGAAGAGGTAGGTGAGGCCGAACTCCTCGCGAAGGCGGATGAAGAGATTCAGGACCTGCGCCTGGATGGAGACGTCGAGCGCGGCCACCGCCTCGTCGCAGACGAGAAAGCGCGGTTTCACGGCGAGCGCGCGGGCGATGCCGATGCGGCTGCGCTGGCCACCCGAGAACTGGTGCGGAAAGCGCCGCGCCAGTGTCGCGTCGAGCCCCACGCGCTGCATGATCTCGGCGACGTAGTCATCGCGCTCGCCGGGCGAGACGAGGCCGTGCACGACCGGCGCCTCGCCGATCAAGTCGACGATCCTCATGCGCGGGTTGAGGGACGCGAACGGGTCCTGGAACACCATCTGCACCGCCAGCCGTTCGCTGCGCGATGCCGGGGCGTCGTACTCGGCGTACGCGCGGCCCTTCCAGCGCCGTTCGCCCTCGGTGGGCTCGAGGACGCGTGCCACGATGCGCCCCAGGGTGGACTTTCCGCAGCCGGATTCGCCCGCCAGGCCCACCACCTCGCCCGACGAGATCGAGAGATCGACGCCATCGACGGCATGCACCGTCTGCGCCCGCCCGCCGGCACCGAGACGGGCGGCGAGCCGGGCGGCAAAATCGAGCCGGCTCGAGAAGCGCTTCGAGATCCCGCGAAGCTCGAGAAGGGGGGGCATGGCGTTCGCGGCGTTCATGCGGATGGGTGGAAGCACCGCAGGCGGCGTCCGGGCGACGGTTCGGTAACGTCGGGGCTCTCGACGCAGCGCGGCGAGGCGGATGTGCAGCGCTCGCGGAACGGGCAACCCGGCCCGAGCGAGAGCAGGGAGGGCGTCATGCCGGGGATCTGCCGCAGGGGCCGGCCCCGCTCGTTGCGGCTCGGCACCGAGTCGATGAGGCCGCGGCTATAGGGGTGAAGCGGCCGGTCGAGGATGTCGGCGACGGTGCCCGATTCGACGAAGCGCCCGGCGTACATGACGCATACCTCGTCGGCCAAGCCCGCGATCACCGACAGGTCGTGGGTGATCCAGATGAGCGCGGTGCCGCTCTCCCGGCAGACCTTCTGCATTTCGAAGAGGATCTGGCCCTGGATGGTCACGTCCAGGGCCGTGGTCGGCTCGTCGGCGATGATGAGGTCGGGCCCGTTCACCAACGCGATGGCGATGGCCACGCGCTGGCGCATGCCGCCGGAAAACTGGTGGGGATAGGCGCGCAGGCGCTCGTCGGGCGAGGCGATGCCGACCCTCACCAGGGCCTCGCGCGCGCGCGCGATCGCGCTTTCGCGAGACACGTCGGCATGGGCCTGGACGGCCTCGATGATCTGCGTGTCGATTCGCAGGACCGGGTTGAGAGTCATCATCGGGTCCTGGAAGATCATGGCGATGCGGTTGCCGCGGATCGCGCGCCAGGCGGCCGCGTCGAGCCTCGTGAGGTCGATGCCGTCGAAGTCGATGCGGCCGTCCACGATCCGTCCCGGGGGGTCGATGAGACCCAGTATCGAGTAGCCCGTCATCGACTTGCCCGACCCGGACTCGCCCACGAGCCCCAGGATCTCGCCGCGGCCGACGCTGAAGCTCACGTCGTCCACGGCCTTCACCACGCCGGCCTTGGTGAAGAAGTGCATGCGCAGACCCTCGACCCGCAGCAGGGGATCGCCGCTCACTTCCTGAGCCTCGGGTTGAGGATGTCGCGCAGCTGGTCGGCCACGAGGTTGATGGCCATGATCGTGAGCAGCAGCGCGAGGCCCGGGTAGAAACTGATCCAGTACTTGCCCGACAGCATGTACTGGAACCCGTTCGAGATGAGCAGCCCGAGCGACGGTTCCGTGATCGGCAGGCCCAGCCCGAGGAATGATAGGGTGGCCTCGAGCGCGATCGCGTGCGCGACCTGCACGGTAGCAACGACGATGAGCGGCGGGAGGCAATTGGGCAGGAGGTGCCGGAAGACGACTCGTGCCTGCCCGAGGGCCAGCACGCGGGCGGCCTCGATGTATTCCTTCTGGCGCTCCACGAGCGCGGAGGAGCGCACCGTCCGCGCGTAGTAGGCCCACTGCACCGTGACCAGCGCGACCACGATCTTGTCCACGCCCTGCCCGAGGACGGCGAGGAGGACCAGCGCGATGAGGATCGCCGGGAACGAGAGCTGGATGTCCACGATTCGCATGACGAGCGTGTCGACCCAACCCCCGAAGTACGCGGCCACGAGCCCGAAAACGAGCCCGATCGCGAGCGCGAATACGGTGCTCGCGATGCCCACGCCCAGGGAGATGCGAAGGCCGTAGAAGATGCCCGAGAGCATGTCGCGCCCCTGGTCGTCGGTGCCCAGCCAGTACGTCCTGCCATCGGGCGACTTCTCGCCCGGCGCGAGCTTCGAATCCATGACGTCGAGCTGCGCGAGGTCGTAGGGGTTCTGCGGCGAGATGACGGGCGCAAGCACGCCGACGACCAGGATGGCGACGAGCAGCACCAGCCCCGCCATCGCGAGACGGCTCTCGGCGAAGTCCGCCCGGAAGCGTGACCAGGGGCTGTCGGTTCGAGGGGCCATGTCAGTGGGAAGCCGCGCCGCCCAGGCGAACTCGCGGGTCGAGCATCGAATAGAGGACGTCGACCACGAAATTGATGAATATGAAGAGCGTCACGATCACGAGCAGGTAGGCCACGATCACCGGGCGGTCGAGCTGGTTAATCGAGTCGATGAGGAGCTTGCCGGTTCCGGGCCAGGCGAAGATCGATTCGGTAACGATGGCGAACGCGATCACCGAGCCCAGCTCGAGGCCGATCACGGTGACGATCGGGATGAGGATGTTTTTCAGCACGTGCACGCCGATCACGCGGCCCTGCGTGAGGCCCTTGGCGCGGGCGAACTTCACGTAGTCCTGCAGCACCGCCTCGCGTGTCCCGGCGCGCGTGAGCCGGATGAGGAGCGAGAGCTTGAAGAGCGCGAGGTTCACCGCCGGCATCGCGAGGTGCAGGAGGCCGTCGGCGGTCAGAAAGCTCAGCGGGACGCCGGCGACCGTCACGGTTTCGCCGCGACCGTTGGACGGCAGCCATCCGAGCTGCACGGAGAAGACCATGATGAGGACGAGCCCCACCCAGAACGTGGGCAGGCTGAAGCCGAGGATGGAGCCGGCCATGATGCCCCGCCCCAGGATCGAATCGGGCTTGAGCCCGGCGACGAGTCCGAGCGGGATGCCGAGCGCGATGGCGATCACCATCGCCACGAACGCGAGCTCGATGGTCGCCGGGAGCTTGTCAAGGATGAGCGAGAGGGCCGGCACGTTGTAGACGAACGACCTGCCGAGGTCACCGCTCGCCGCGCCCTTGAGGAACACCCAGTATTGCTCGAGGAAGGCCTTGTCGAGCCCGAGCGCCGCCGTGGCGCGGATTCGCTCGGCATCGTCGGCCTGCGGATTCACCAGCAGCTCCACGGGATTGCCGATGGCGTAGACCCCGACGAAGACGAGGAACGACATCAGCACGAGCACGAAGAAGCTCTGCCCGAATCGGCGGATGGCGTAGGCCAGCATGGATGGGTATCCGGGGAGGGAGCGCCTCTCGGCGCCCCGTAAGCGCCGGGCCCCGCGCCTGGCGCGAGGCCCGGATTGCGTCGCGGGTCCCTATTTCCGGGGCTTGAGGCCCATGGCGAGCGTGTACTGGTCGGTGCGCGCCGTGTAGTCGAAACCCTTCGTGGTGGCCCAGGTGCTCACCTCGTAGTGAAGGGGAATGAGGGCGGTGTCGTTCATCGCCATCTCGGCCGCCTGCTGGATGAGCGCCTCGCGCTTCTTGTCGTCCATCGTCACCAGCGCCGTCTCCAGCACCTTGTCGAAGGCGGGATTGGAGTAGCGGCCCCGGTTGGTCACGCCCATTCCCCTTTCGCGGTTGAAGGTCGCCAGCAGCGATCGAAGGCTCGAGCCCTGCTCGCCCGATTCCGTGCCCCACCCGAGGATCATGTAGCCGAACTCGAGTTTCGACGCGCGCGTGAAGTAGACGGAGGAGGGCATCGTCTCGACTTTCGCGTCGATGCCGATGCGCGAGTAGAACTGCGCGACGGCCTGCGCGACCTTGTCGTCGTTGATGTAGCGATTGTTGGGGCCATGGATCGTGAGCGCGAATCCGTTGGGATATCCCGCCTCGGCGAGAAGCTTCTTCGCGCCCTCGAGATCGTACTTCGCCGGCTTGAGCTTCTTGCTCGTGCCATAGAAGAAGTCGGGCAGGAGCTGGGCCGCCGCGACCGCCTTCTTCTCCATGACGCGGTCGACGATCACGTCGCGGTTGACGCCGACGGACAGCGCCTTCCTCACGCGCGCGTCACGGAAGGGGTTCTTCTCGAGAGGCTTGCCGGACTTGTCGGTGACGAAAGGAGGCGCCTTGTCGGTGCTCTGGTTGAGATGCACGTAGATCACCCGGTTCGAAACCTTGTCGACCACGTTGTACTTCGGGTCCTTGCCGAGCCTCGCGATGTCCGCGGTGGGCACGGTCTCGATCATCTGGACGTCGCCGGAGAGGAGGGCGGCAACCCGGGCGGCGGGATTGGTGAGGATCTTGAAGGTGATCTTGTCCCACGGCTCTTCCCCGCCCCAGTAGCCGTAGTTGGCCTTCAGCACGACCCGCTGGTTGGGCACGTACTCGGCCAGCTTGTAGGGGCCGGTGCCGATGGCTGCCTTGCCGGAGTTGTAATCCTCCGTTGCGGCCTTCTCGCCATGCAGCTTCGAGACGATCATGACCGAGGCGAGGTCGCTCGGCAGCAGCACGTGCGGCGTGGCGGTCTTGAAGATGAGGGTGTGCGGATCGACGACCTTCACGTCGACGATCGGCTTGGTGAAGGTCGCGAAGGACGAGGGGCTGTTGGGGACGTTGGGCACGCGCTTGAGCGTGAAGACCACGTCGTCGGCCGTCAATGGCGAGCCGTCGTGGAAGCGCACGTTCTTGCGCAGCTTGAACTCCCACGTGAGATCGTCCACCGCCTTCCACGACGCGGCGAGGCCCGGCACGAGCTTCTGGTTCGCGTCGCGCTTGATGAGCGGCTCGAACACATGCAGCATCATCGAGTTGTTGGGCGACAGGTTGTGGTAGTGCGGGTCCATCGAGGTGATCGCGGCCTGCAGGCCGATCGACACTTCTCGTTCCTTGGCAGCTGAGGCGGGGCCGGCAAGGCCCAGGAGGGTGAGCGCGGCAATCGCGAGTCGCAGGATGCGCAGCATGGGAGCTCCTCTGGTTTTCGGAGGGATTCGGGGGAATCGGCGGGCAGGAAATGCGCCGGTAGCGATGATACCGTCATTCGCCCGCCGGGCGCGCGGGGAGGGGGATTGTCCATGGCAATGATCGAGCGTTTCGAGGCGATGCTCGCCGCAGGCAAGGACGGCGCCCTCCTGCGCTTCGGGCTGGGATCGGAATACCTCAAGGCCGGTGACGCGCAGCGGGCCGCGTTGCACTTTCGCGAGGCGCTGGCGCGCGATCCGGGTTACTCGGCGGCGTGGAAGCTGCTGGGCAAGGCGCTCGAGGCGGGCGACCGCGAGGGGGCGGCCGAGGCCTGGAGGCGGGGGATCGCGGCCGCGGAAGCGAAGGGCGACAAGCAGGCCGCGCGGGAAATGCAGGTGTTCCTGAAGCGGCTGGAACGCGCCCCCGGACCGCCCTAGCGCCCCGAGAGGAAGCCTTCGAGCGCGCCGGCGGGCGTGTTCTTCTCGATGGTGGCCGCGCCCAGCCGGTCGAGCAGGATGAGCGTGATGCGGCCCGATTCGTTCTTCTTGTCGCGTCCCATGGCGTCGAGCCAGGCGTCGACGGCGAGCGCGGGTGGCTGCACGGGCAGGCCCGCGCGCCGGACCAACGCCTCGAGACGCTGCGCATCGGCCATCGGGAGCCGTCCGAGACTCGCCGACAGCCGGGCGGCCATCACCATCCCCGCAGCCACGGCCTCCCCATGCAGCCAGGCGCCGTATCCCTCGATCGTCTCGATGGCGTGGCCGAAAGTGTGGCCGAGGTTGAGGAGCGCCCGCGGGCCGGCCTCGCGCTCGTCGATCGCGACGATCTCGGCCTTGATCTCGCACGAGCGGCCGATGGCGTAGGCGAGCGCCTCAGCGTCTCGCGCGCGCAGGCGATCGACGTTGCTCTCGAGCCATTCGAAGAAGGGCAGGTCGCGGATGGCCCCGTACTTGATCACCTCGGCGAGCCCGGCAGCCAGTTCGCGGTCGGGAAGGGTGTCGAGAGTCCCGGTGTCGGCGATCACCGCGAGCGGCTGGTGGAAGGCGCCGATCATGTTCTTGCCGAGCGGATGGTTCACGGCGGTCTTGCCGCCCACGGACGAGTCCACCTGGGCAAGCAATGTGGTGGGGACCTGGATGAAAGGCACGCCCCGCTGGTAAGTCGCGGCAGCAAACCCGGCGAGGTCGCCAACTACCCCTCCGCCAAGCGCCACGACCACCGTTCTCCGGTCCGCCTTGGCACGAAGCAGCTCGCCGTAGACCCGGTCGAGGGTCTCCCAGCGCTTTTCGGCCTCTCCGTCGGGAATCACGATCCGGAACGACCGTGCGCCACAGGCCGCGAGAGACCTCTCGACCGTGTCGGCATAGAGCGGCGCGACCGTTTCGTTCGTGACCAGGGCGGCGCGGCCCGATTCGAGGTGCGGGGCGAATAGCGAACCCTCGGCGATGAGTCCCGGCCCGATGTGGATGGGGTAGCTTCGGGCGCCGAGACCGACGGCAAGTGTCCGCATGCTCATCGAGGCGACTCGTCCGCGCTGCGCTCGCGCAATTCAAGGGCGCCGACGATGCGTCCCGCGAGCGTGGCGGCGCTGGGAGCCCCGCTTTCGACGACGATGTGGGCAACCTCGCGGTACAGGGGATCGCGCGTCTCGAGCAGTGCCGCCAGGGTGGCGCGCCGGTCGCCCGTGGCGAGGAGCGGGCGGGCGACGTCGCGCCGCGTGCGCTCGTGCAGGTGATCGATGCTCGCGTGGAGGTAGACCACGGTGCCGCTCTCGCGCATCAGCCTGCGGTTCTCCTCGCAAAGCACCGCGCCGCCGCCCGTGGCGACGACGGCGTCGCGTCGGAGTGCAAGCTCGGCTAGCACCGCCGTTTCCCGGCGCCGGAAGCCCTCCTCGCCCTCGATCTCGAAGATCGTGGCGATGGGCACGCCCGTGCGCTCGACGATCTCGCGGTCGCAGTCCAGGAACTCGCGTCCGAGGCGGCGCGCGAGCGCCTTGCCGACGGTGCTCTTGCCCGCGCCCATCATGCCGACGAGAAAAACGTTGCCCGGTTCCATTCGGTCGCCCATCGCGGAAAGAATAGCGCAGAAACGAAAAGCCCCGGCAAGGCCGGGGCTTTTCGCGCGATCCTGCGGGTCAACGGACCGTGAGCGATTCCTTCACGATCTTCGGGGTCACGAAGATCAGCAGCTCGGTCTTGTCGTCCTGCTTGA
>JAGRPO010000324.1 GCA_019449455.1 Betaproteobacteria bacterium
CACGCAGACGGCGCGCACGATCATTTACGCCCTGCGCAGCAACATCGACCCGGCCACGCAGGTGAAGAGGGTCCCGGATTCGTGGCTCGAGGGGGTCCAGGCGCACATGCTCTTGGCCGCCTCCCGGGCGCCGCACCTTTCGGAGGAAGAGCTCGCCGCGCTGGGTTACAGCCACTGCGTCGCCCGGCGGCCCACGGCCCGCTAGCCCGGGCGCGCGCAGCTTTCCGGTTCCACGTGAAACATGCTCTCGCTGCCCTGATTCTCGGCGCGGCGGGCATCGCGTGCGCCGCCGGCGAGGCGGTCGTGTTTCCGGGCCCCGGGCTGGAACTGGCCGGCCGCCTCTACCGCCCCGGGGGCGACGGTCCGTTCCCGGCCGTCGTGATGCTGCACGGCTGCAGCGGCATGTGGGCGCGGTCCGGGGAGCCGACCGCGAGTTTCGTTTTCTGGGCAGAGCACTTCCGAACGCGAGGCTACGTCGCCCTGCTGGTCGACAGCTTCGGCCCGCGCGGGGAGAAGGAAATCTGCACGCAGGCGACGCGCAAGGTTTCGCCTGCCGCGGATCGACCGCGGGATGCCCACGCGGCCTTGCGTTGGCTGGCGGCCCGAGGTGACGTCGACGCCCGCCGCATTCACCTGATGGGGTGGTCCAACGGCGGCTCGACGGTCCTCCACGCCCTGCGACCGGATGGCCCCGGCCGCGGGGAAACCGGTCCGCGCTTCCGGTCCGCGGTCGCGTTCTATCCCGGATGCGCGTCCCTGGCGAAAACCGAGTATCGGCCCACGGCCCCCGTTCTCATCCAGAGCGGCGGCGCCGACGACTGGACCCTGGCGCGGCACTGCGAGTCGCTGGCCGCGCGGGCGCCCAAGGGGATGGTCGACATCGATGTCTACCCCGGTGCCCTGCACGGCTTCGACCGGCTCGACCAGCGCGTGCGCGAGCGCCCGGACGTTCGCAACCCGAACCGGCCCGGCGGGCGGGGCGCCACCGTTGGAACGCACCCGGAGGCGCGCGAGAAGGCGATCGCCCGCGCCACGGCCTGGATCGAGGAAAAGGGCCGCTGAACCCCTTGTTCCACGTGGAACCCGGCTAGGTCGGGCGCGCTTTTCCACGTAGAATTCGCGATTCGATTTCCCCGCCGGGCGCAACCCGCCGCACGACCCATCCCATGGACTTCCCGACCCGCTTCGACGTGATCGTCGTCGGCGGCGGCCACGCCGGTAGCGAAGCGGCACTGGCCGCGGCCCGGGCCGGCTCGCGCACGCTGCTGCTCACGCACGCCATCGAGACGCTGGGCCAGATGTCCTGCAATCCCTCGATCGGCGGCATCGGCAAGGGGCACCTGGTCCGCGAAGTCGACGCGCTTGGCGGCGCGATGGCGCTCGCCACGGACGAGGCGGGAATCCAGTTCCGCACCCTCAACGCGAGCAAGGGACCGGCGGTGCGCGCCACGCGCGCGCAGGCCGACCGCGTCCTTTACCGCGCCGCCATCCGGCGGCGCCTGGAAAACCAACCCAACCTCTGGCTTTTCCAGCAGGCGGTCGACGACCTGATCGTCGAGGGCCAGCGCGTCACCGGCGCCGTCACCGCGATCGGCCTGCGTTTCCATGCGTCGGCGGTCGTCCTCACGGCCGGGACGTTTCTCGGCGGGCGGATCCACGTCGGGCTGGAGAACTACGCGGCCGGGCGCGCGGGCGATCCGCCATCGTTGTCGCTCGCGGCCAGGCTTCGGGAGATGGCGCTGCCGGTCGGCCGCCTGAAGACCGGCACGCCCCCGCGCCTGGACGGGCGCACCATCGATTTCTCGAAATGCACCGAGCAGCCCGGCGACGCTCCCGAGCCGGTCTTCTCGTTCCTGGGGTCGCGGGATACGCACCCGCGCCAGCTGCCCTGCTGGATCACGCACACGAACGAGGCGACCCACGAGGTGATCCGCGGGGGGCTCGACCGCTCGCCCATGTTCACCGGCGTGATCGAGGGCGTGGGCCCGCGCTACTGCCCCTCGATCGAGGACAAGATCCACCGCTTCGCCGGCAAGTCGAGCCACCAGGTGTTCCTCGAGCCCGAGGGCCTCACCACCCACGAGTTCTACCCCAACGGCGTCTCGACCAGCCTGCCCTTCGATGTCCAGCTGGCATTGGTTCGCACCATCCCCGGGCTCGAAAACGCGCACATCCTGCGCCCCGGCTATGCCATCGAGTACGACTACTTCGACCCGCGCGGCCTCAAGTCGACGCTCGAGACGAAGGCCGTCAGCGGGCTCTTTTTCGCCGGGCAGATCAATGGCACCACGGGCTACGAGGAAGCCGCCGCCCAGGGGCTTCTCGCCGGCATCAACGCGTCCCTGCACGCCCGCGGCGAGGCCGGGTGGTGCCCGCGGCGCGACGAGGCCTACCTGGGTGTCCTGGTCGACGACCTCGTCACGCGCGGGGTGTCCGAGCCCTATCGCATGTTCACCAGCCGCGCCGAGTACCGCCTGCAGCTTCGCGAGGACAACGCCGACCTTCGCCTCACCGAAGCGGGGCGCAAGCTCGGCCTCGTGGACGACGCGCGTTGGGAAGCCTTCAGCGCCAAGCGCGAGGCCATCGAGCGCGAGACGGCCCGGCTCAAGGCCACCTGGGCGCATCCCAGCCGCATTCCGGAAGCGGACCAGGTGCGCGTCCTGGGCCAACCCATCGAACGCGAGTACTCGCTTTTCGACCTGCTGCGCCGCCCTGACGTGAGTTATCGCTCACTGTTGTCACTTCCCAATGCCGGCGAGGCTGTCTTGCTGGAAGCCGTCTCCGAGCAGGTGGAGATCTCGGCCAAGTACGCAGGCTACATCGACCGGCAGCACGACGAGGTCGCGCGCCAGCTGTCCCAGGAAACCCTGGCCCTGCCCTCCGACGTCGACTACGCCACGGTGCGCGGGCTGTCCAGGGAAGTGCAGCAGAAGCTCAACCAGCATCGCCCGGAAACGGTGGGCCAGGCGGCCCGCATCCAGGGAATCACGCCCGCCGCGATTTCGCTGCTGCTCGTCCACCTCAAGCGCCGCGCGCTCGCCGACCGGGCACAGGCCGAGGAGAGGAGCGCATGACGGTCGAAGCGCGACTGGCCGAGGGGCTCGCGGAGATGGACATCGCGCTCGACGCGGCCGCGCAGGCGAAGCTCGTCGCCTACCTTCGCCTCATCGAGAAATGGAACAAGGTGCACAACCTCACCGCCGTGCGCGAGCCCGAGCGGATGGTGGTGCTGCACCTGCTCGACAGCCTTTCGGTCCTTGCGCACGTGGCCGGCGCGAGGACGCTCGTCGACGTGGGCACCGGCGCGGGGCTGCCGGGCATTCCGCTCGCCATCGCGCGACCCGACCTCGCGGTGACGCTCCTCGACGCGAGCCACAAGAAGGCCGCCTTTCTGCGGCAGGCGAAGTCGGAACTGGCGCTGGCCAACGTCGAGGTCGCCTGCGAGCGCGTGGAGAAGTGGCGTCCGGCGGAGCGTTTCGACGTGGTCGTCTCGCGTGCCTTCGCGGAACTCGCCGACTTCGTCGAGCAGGCAGGCCACCTTGCCGCGCCGGGCGGCGCGCTCCTCGCCATGAAGGGCGTGAACCCGTTCGACGAAATCGCCAGGGTCCCCCTTTCCCATCGCGTCGAGAACGTGGTCGCGCTGCGCGTGCCCAGCCTCGACGCCCAACGACACCTGGTCCTACTGAAAGCTGCCTGATGGCCCGCACCTATGTGATCGCCAACCAGAAGGGCGGCGTCGGCAAGACCTCCATTGCAGTGAACCTTTCCGCGAGCCTCGCGCACTACGGCCGCCGCGTGCTGCTCGTGGACCTGGACCCGCAGGGCAACGCCACGACGGGCAGCGGCATCGACAAGTCGGCGCTCGAGCGCAACGTCTACGGCGTCGTCCTGGGCGAGTACGGCATGGCCGAGGCGCGCGTGCGCGCAGAGGGCGGCTACGACGTCGTCGGCTCCAACCGCGAGCTCGCCGGCGCCGAGGTCGAGCTCATCGCGATCGAGCGGCGCGAGTACCGTCTGCGCGAAGCGCTCGCCCCCGTGCTCGACGACTACGACTACGTGGTCATCGACTGCCCGCCGGCGCTCAACATGCTCACCGTGAACGGCTTCACCGCGGCCGACGCCGTGATCATCCCGATGCAGTGCGAGTACTACGCGCTCGAGGGACTCTCCGACCTGGTGGGGACGCTGCGCAAGGTGAAGCAGAACCTCAACCCGGCAATCGAGATCGAGGCGCTGGTGCGCACGATGTACGACCCGAGGAGCACCCTCACCGTGCAGGTCTCCGACGAGCTGAAGCGCCACTACGGCGAGAAGGTCTTCGACACCGTGATCCCGCGCAACGTGCGCATCGCGGAAGCCCCCTCCTTCGGCAAGCCCGTGATCCTGCACGACCCCGCTTCCAAGGGCGCGACCGCGCATCTCGCGTTCGCGCGCGAGCTCCTCGAGCGCGCCGGCCACTCCGTGGCCGCCGGCAACCGACAGGAAAGAACAGCGACATGACCAGCAAGCACAAGGGACTCGGCCGCGGACTCGACGCGCTGCTGGGCGGCGGGGCGAAGGCGAGAGCCGACGGGGAGCTGGCCAACCTCGCCGTCCGCTCGCTCCGCCCGGGCAAGTACCAGCCGCGCACGCGCATGGACCAGGCATCGCTCGCCGAGCTCGCCGATTCGATCCGCGTGCGCGGCATCCTGCAGCCGGTGGTCGTGCGCCCGGTCGACGACGGAGGCTATGAGATCCTCGCCGGCGAGCGCCGCTGGCGCGCCGCGCAGATCGCGGGGCTGGAGCGGATTCCGGCCCTGGTGCGCGAGGTGCCCGACGACGCGGCCCTCGGCATCGGCCTGATCGAGAACATCCAGCGCGAAGACCTGAACCCGATCGAGGAGTCGGCGGGCCTCAGGCGCCTCATCGACGAGTTCCGGCTCACGCACGAGGAAGTGGCCAAGGCCGTGGGCCGCTCGCGCAGCGCGGTGACCAACCTGCTGCGCCTGCTCGAGCTCGCGAAGTCGGTGCAGGACATGCTGCTCGACGGGCGCCTCGACATGGGCCATGCGCGGGCCCTCCTCGGCGTGGGCAAGGCGAAGCAGGTCGAGCTCGCCGAGCAGGTGGCCTCGCGCGGCCTGTCCGTGCGCGAAACCGAGCGGCTGGTCCAGCATGCGGCCGACGCGCCCAAGGCCAGCGCGAAGGCCGCCAAGCCGCGGCTCGACGCCGACACGCGCCGCCTGCAGGACGACCTCAGCGAGACCCTGGGCGCCTCCGTGACCCTGAAACCGCGCAAGGGCGGGCGCGGCAGCCTCGTCATCGACTACGCGAGCCTCGACCAGCTCGACGGCATCGTCGCCCGCCTCAAGCGCCCCTGACCGGACCCATATTGCGATGCCGCAAGTTTTGACCCGATGACCCCTTCCGGGCTAGAATCTTCAGGTTTGTCGTCACCGCGCCCAAGCCCAAGGCCCGCGCCTGCCGCCGCGATATTCGACGGCCGCCGGCAAGCCCTTGTGCAGGCCGGGCTGGTGGCTTGCTGCAGTGCAGCAGGCCTCGCGCTCGGCGGGTGGGAAAGCACCCTCGCGGCGCTCTCCGGAGGCTCGGCCGCCCTCGCAGGCACCCTCGCATTCCTGGGGGTCCTCCGGTGGCGCAACCGCCCGGCGCCGACGTCGTGGCAGGCCCTCCGGGTCCTGGTCGTGGCGGAGGCGGCCAAGTGGGCCGTGTCGCTGGTGGGACTCGTCTCGCTCCTGTCCGGACGTGCCGGGCTGGAGGCAGCAAGCGCGGCGCCCGGCGCCGTGGTCATCGGATTCTGTGTCGCGTGGGCGGCCCCGCTGCTCG
>JAGRPO010000325.1 GCA_019449455.1 Betaproteobacteria bacterium
GCGCGCGTTTCCCCGTTCACTTCTTGAGGTCGACCTTCACGGCCGCCTTCGGCGATTCCGGGGAGTGGTTGCGCTCCGCGAGGGTCTTCACGAGCCCGTCGATCCCGGATTTCTGGATCTGGTCGTTGAACGAGCTGCGATAGGTCGTCACGAGGGAAACGCCGTCGACCACCACGTCGTAGACCTTCCAGCCCTTGTCCGTGCGCTCCATGCCGTAGTCGATCGGGATGGGCTGCCCGCCGGGCTGGTTCACGACGGTCTTCACGACGGTGTCCTTGTCCTGGGCCGCGAACCTCGCCGGCCGCACGTCGATCTTCTGGTCCCGGTATTGCGAGAGCGACGTGGAATACGTCCGCACGAGAAGGGTCTGGAATTCCCTGGTGAGCGCCGCCTTCTGCGCGTCGGAGGCCTGCGCCCAGCTGCGTCCCACGGCGAGGCGCGTCATGCGCGAGAAATTGAAGTGCGGGAGCACCTTCTCCTCGATGAGGGCGTGCAGCTTCTTCGGATTGCCGTTCTGCAGTTCCTTGTCGGCCTTGATGACGACGAGGACCTCGTCGATCGACTTTCGCACGAGCGCGTCGGGCGCGAGGTCCTGCGCCTTCGCGGGCGCGCCGGCGACGAATGCGAAGGCGGTCAAGGCGAGGGCGGCGATGGTGCGGATCATGGGGTGTCCTGTCTGCGGGGGGTGTTGCGATTGGAGCGCGGCGGCGGCGGCGGGTTCCCGGCCTTTACTTCTTCGCCCCGTCCTCCTGGGCCTTGCTGAAGAGGAACTGGCCGATCAGTCGCTCCAGGACGACAGCCGACTGGGTGATCGTGATCCGGTCGCCATCGGCGAGCTTCTTTTCGTCGCCGCCCGCGTCCAGCCCCACGAACTGCTCGCCGAGGAGACCCGAGGTCAGGATCGAGGCGCCGGTGTCCTTCGGGAATCCGTAGCGCGTGTCCAGGGCGAGGATGACCGAGGCCTGGAAACGCTCGTTGTCGAAGCGGATGTCGGCCACCCGGCCCACGAGCACGCCGGAGCTTCGCACCGGGGCCCGCACCTTCAGGCTGCCGATGTTGTCGAAGCGCGCCTCGACGCGGTAGGTCGAGTTCACTCGGTCCGCGCCGAGATTGCCGACCTTGAGGGCCAGCACGAGAAGCGCGGCGAACCCCGTCAGGACGAAGGCGCCGAACCAGAGGTCGATGGTCGTTCTTTCCATGGTGTTCCTGCGTGTCCGGGGTTGCCCGTCAGTAGTCGCCGCGGAGCATCAGCGCGGTGAGCACCAGGTCCAGGGAGAGGATGGCGAGCGAGGAACTCACCACGGTGCGGGTCGTCGCGCCGGACACACCCTCGGCGGTCGGCGGCGCGTCGAAACCCTCGAAGGTCGCGATCACGGTGACTGCGATTCCGAATACGATGCTCTTCACGACGCCGTTCATCACATCATACCGGAAGTCCACCGCCGCCTGCATTTGCGACCAGAACGTGCCGTTGTCCACGCCGATCATCACGACGGCCACGAGATAGCCGCCGAAGATCCCCATCGCCGAGAAGATGGCGGCGAGCAGCGGCATCGAGATCACGCCGGCCCAGAAGCGCGGCGCGATGACGCGCGCCATCGGCGACACCGCCATCATGTCCATGGCGGTGAGCTGCTCGGTGGCCTTCATGAGCCCGATCTCGGCGGTGATGGCCGAGCCGGCGCGGCTCGCGAAGAGCAGCGCGGCGACCACGGGCCCGAGCTCGCGCAGCAGGGACAGCGCCACGAGCACGCCGACCGAATCCTGGGCGCCGTACGTCTGGAGCGTCTCGAAGCCCTGGAGGCCCAGCACCATGCCCACGAAGAGCCCCGAGACCACGATGATGATGAGGGAGAGGACGCCGGTGAAGTAGACCTCGCGCATCACCAGCCGGAACCGCCGCAGGCTCGTTCCCGACGCCACCATCAGGATGAAGAAGAACCGCGTCATCGCGCCCACGCGCCAGACGTTGTCGATGAAGTTGTGCCCCAGCCGGACGAGGGTCCGGCGCGCCCGGTCAAGCATGGGCGGCCTCCGCGCGCGCGGCGGCGAGCCCCACGTCCTCGTCGTACGACGGCGCCGGGTAGTGGAACGGCACCGGGCCGTCGGTTTCCCCGTGCACGAACTGGTGCACCACCGGAAGCTGCGTCTCGCGGATCTGCTGCGGCGTGCCCTCCCCGACCACGCGGCCCTCGGCGACGAAGTACAGGTAGTCGACGATCTGCATCGACTCGACGACGTCGTGCGTGACGATGATCGAGGTGGCCCCGAGGGCGTCGTTGAGGCGCCGGATGAGGCTCCCGACCACGGACATCGAGATCGGGTCGAGCCCGGCGAAGGGCTCGTCGTACATCACCAGCATCGGGTCCATCACGACCGCCCGCGCGAGCGCCACCCGCCTCGCCATGCCGCCGGAGAGCTCCGAGGGCATCAGGTTGTGGGCGCCGCGCAGCCCCACCGCCTCGAGCTTCATGAGGACGAGGTCGCGCACCATCTCCTCGGAAATGCCGGCGTGCTCGCGCAGCGGGAACGCGACGTTGTCGAAGACCGTCATGTCGGTGAACAGCGCCCCGAACTGGAACAGCATGCTCATCCGGCGGCGCAGCGCGTACAGCCCGTCGCGGTCGAGCTCGTGGACCACCTTCCCGTCCACGCGGATCGCGCCCTTGCCGGGCCGCAACTGCCCGCCGATGAGCCTGAGGAGCGTCGTCTTCCCGCAGCCGCTGCCGCCCATGATGGCGACCACCTTCCCGCGCGGCACGCGCATCGAGATGCCCTCGAGGACCGGGCGGCGACCGTAGCCGAAATTCACGGCGTCGATCTCGACGAGATTCACTGCGATCACTCGGGGATGGGAGCTGGCGAAAAGGGTGCTCATTCTAGCAGCAATCAGCGGCGCCTCCGGAGCCGCGGCGTCCTATAATCCCCGCCACGCACGCACGTCACGGCAACCCCGATGAAACCCCGACTCCTGCTCGTCGACGACGATCCGCTGATCAACGAAAGCCTGGCTTTCGTGCTGGGTCCGGACTTCGAGCTCACCTGCGCCTCGGACCGGCCCTCGGCCGTCGCCGCGCTGCGCGGGATGGCGGGACCGCCAGATCTCGCGCTCATCGACCTGGGCCTGCCTCCCGCCTCGCACCTGCCCACCGAGGGCTTCAAGCTCATCGGGGACATCCTCGCGCACGCGCCGGACGTGCGCATCGTGGTGCTTACCGGCCAGAACGAGGAATCGAACGCGCGCCGGGCGCGCGCGCTGGGCGCCGCCGACCTCGTGCCCAAGCCCTGCGAGCCCGACGACCTGCGCGCGCTGCTGCAGCGCGTGCTGCGCTCCCGGGATCTCGCCCCCGCGCCCGGCAGCGTGGAGGAAGACCGGGGCCTCGTCGGCGAGAGCCCCCCGATGCGCAAGCTGCGCAGCCAGATCGACCTGTACGCTTCGTCGGGGTTTCCCGCCCTCGTCGAGGGCGAGTCCGGCAGCGGCAAGGAGCGCGTCGTCTTCCTGCTGCACCACCTGAGCCCGCGGGCGCGCGAGCCTTTCCTCGCCCTGAACTGCGCGGCCATCTCCCCGACCCTCGTGGAGCCCACGCTGTTCGGCTACGCGAAGGGCGCGTTCACCGGCGCGATCCAGTCGAAGGCCGGCTACTTCGAGGACGCCGCCGACGGGACGCTCTTCCTCGACGAGATCGGCGAGCTGCCCATCGACCTCCAGGCGAAGCTGCTGCGGGTGCTCGAGAACGGCGAGTACCAGCGCGTGGGCGAGACGCAGACCCGCGTGAGCCGCGCGCGCATCGTGGCGGCCACCAACCGCGACCTGCGCCAGGAGATCCGCCTGGGGCGCTTCCGGGCCGACCTCTACCATCGCCTGTCGGTCTTCACGATCGCGGTGCCGCCGCTTCGCGAGCTGGGCGACGACAGGCTTCGCCTGCTCGACCATTTCCGGCACGTGTTCTCCGAGCGCGCGGGCACGCAGCCCTTCGAGCTCGACGAGGGCGCCCGCGCGCGCTGGCTCGCCTACCCGTTTCCGGGGAACGTGCGCGAGCTGCGCAACATCGTGATCCGCCTGAACACCAAGTTCGCCGGCTACACCGTCGGCCAGGCGGACCTGGAGTCCGAGTTCGCTCCCGCGCAGCCGGGAGCGAGCGGCGCGGGGGACCGCCTCGCCGACGCAAGGTCCGATCTGTCGTCGGGACGCCCCTTCAGCCTCGATGCGGCCCTGAGGGCCCTCGAATCGACCTACCTCGATGCCGCGATCGAGGTGGCGCAGGGCAACATGTCGCAGGCGGCCAAGCTCCTCGGGATTTCCCGGAGCACGCTCTACAGCCGGCTCGAGGCGGCGGGGCGTGCCGGTGCTAAACTCGGCGCATCGGATCCCGCCGACCCGGCTGCCGCGCCCGGCACCCGCAACTGACACCCCGGTCGCCCCTTCCATGACGATGTACCTGGAGCATTTCGGCCTGCGCGAGGCGCCGTTCCGCATCACCCCGCACACCGAGTTCTTCTTCGCCGGGGCCAACCGCGGCGCGACGCTCGAGGCGCTGGTCTACGCGATCACCGCCGGCGAGGGGCTCGTCAAGGTCACGGGCGAGGTCGGCACCGGCAAGACAATGCTCTGCCGCGTGCTCATGGAGCGCCTGCCGGACACCGTCGAGACCATCTACCTGGCCGTGCCCAGCCTCACGCGCGACGAGATGCTCATCGCGATCGCGAGCGAGCTGGGCATCGACACCAAGGGGGCGAACACGACCCAGCTCCTGCGCGGGCTGCAGGATCGCCTCATCGCGTTGCACGCCGAGGGGCGCCAGGTGGTCGCGCTCATCGACGAGGCCCACGCGATGCCGCTCGCCACGCTCGAGGAGATCCGGCTGCTGTCGAACCTCGAGACCGGCACGGAGAAGCTGCTGCAGATCGTGCTGTTCGGGCAGCCCGAGCTCGACGAGCACCTGAACCTGCCCCACATGCGCCAGCTCAAGGAGCGCATCACCCACGCCTTCGGCCTCGCCCCGCTCCCGCCGCGCGACATCAGGGACTACATCAGCTTCCGCCTGCGCGCCGCCGGCTACCACGGGCCCGACCTGTTCGGCCCGGACGCGCTGCGCATCATCGCGGATGCCTCCGAGGGCCTCACGCGGCGCATCAACATCTACGCGGACAAGACGCTCCTGGCCGCCTTCGCGTCCGGAACGCACACGGTAAGCCCGGACCACGCGCGGGCCGCCGTGTCCGATACGCAGATCGTGGTGACACCGAGGATCTCGCCTCGGCGGGTCGCGGTGGCGGCCATCGCCGGACTGGCGGCCGGCATCGCGATCGGGTACGGGGCCGCCTTCATCCTGCCGCCCCATTCGCCGGCGCCGTCGTCCGCGCCGGCGGCGGCGGCCGCAACACCGTCCGCGGCAGCCGTGACGCCGGGCGCGAGTCCGTCGGTGCCAGCGGCTGCGCCCAGGACTTCTCCGGAGGCCGGCGTGCCTGCCGCGGCCGTCGCGGCACCGGCGCCCGGCAGCCAGGCCGCGCCCAGGCCGGAGGGCTCCCTCACCCTCGATGCGCGCCATTCCGCCGGCCTCGCGTTGCTGGAGGGCTCCTCCGGCGGGCGCTACGTGGTCCAGCTGATGATGACCGACGCGAGGGACCCGGCCTACCTGCAGTCGTACCTGGCGGAAGCCGGGCGCACGATCAAGCCGGACGAGCTCTTCCTCTACCGCAGCGGAAGCGCGGAATCGCCCAAGGTCGGCGTCCTCTACGGAGCATTCGAGACGCGCCGGGAGGCGAACGACGCCATGGGCGCGCTTCCCGAAAACCTGCGCCAGTTCCGGCCCTACGTAAGGGCCATCGAGGCCGTCCGCAACGACATGCGCCGGGGCCCGGCCACGTGACCATCGGCGGACCTGTTCCGTCAAGCGCTTTCCCGAGCGCGGTGCCCGTCGATTCCGTTGCGTTTCCCCCTCGAAAACGCTATAAAGTGGGCAGCACCGTTTTCCACCAAAAACAATCACTTACGAAGAATCCTTGGCGATGCGCCTGACCCGCGGTCCCGCCCTCGTCGCGGTTGCAGTGCTTGCGGCGCTGGCAACCGGGTGCGGAACTCAGCCGATCGCGCAGTCCGACAGCCACATCCGCCAGGATCCGGCGCGCGCCGCCGCGGCCCCCGCGATCCCCAAGCCGGTGCTCCCCGCCCCCCTGCCGCCGCCGCCCGAGGCGCGCGCGGCGGAGATCAAGTACTCGATCGTCGTCGCCAACCAGCCCGTGCGCGACGTGCTTCTCGCGATCGCCGCCGAGACGAAGGTGAACGTCGACGTCCATCCCGGCGTCGAAGGGCTGGTGACCATCAACGCCATCGACCAGACCCTCAAGCAGATCCTCACGCGCATCTCGAGGCAGGTGGACATGCGCTACGAGATCGAGGGGCAGACGATCCACGTCATGCCCGACTCGCCGTTCCTGCGCAATTACCGGGTCGATTACGTGAACATGTCGCGCGACACCACGGAGACGGTATCCGTGGCCACGCAGATCCTGTCGGGGGCGGTCGCCGGCGCGACCGGGGGCGCCACCGCCTCGGGCGACAACAACTCGACGCTGCGCATCAGCAACACCTCGCGCCACCGCTTCTGGGAAACGCTCGAGCGGAACGTGAAGGACATGCTCCGCGAGACGGACAAGCTCCTTCCCGAAGGCAGCAGCGAGACGTTCGTGAGCGGTCGCGGCCAGACCGGCACGAGCACGACGCAAGCCGTCGCCCAGCGGCGCGCGGCAGCGGCGCGATCGGGCGCGACGACGCAGACCACGCCCGGCCAGACGCAGACCCAGCAGGCCAGCGAGTTCGTGGAGCAGCGCCTCACGTTCCGCGAGGCCGCCTCGGTCATCGTGAATCCGGAGGCCGGCATCGTCACGGTGCGCGCCACCTCGCGGCAGCACGAGAAGGTGGCGGAGTTCCTGGAGCAGGTCACGGGGTCGGCGCGGCGCCAGGTCCTCATCGAGACCACGGTCGTCGAAGTGAACCTGAACGACAGCTACCAGTCGGGCGTGGACTGGTCGGCGCTCGCGACCAACGGGCTGGGCTACTCGATCCGCCAGACCTTCACCGGCGTCGGCCTCGCCTCCTCGGCCAACGTCTTCTCGCTCACCTACTCGAACCCCAATCCGGCCGCGGGCGGAAACCTGGCGAGCACGATCAAGCTGCTCAACACGTTCGGCACGACGCGCGTGCTCTCGAGCCCGCTCCTCATGGTGCTCAACAACCAGACGGCGGTGCTGAGGGTGACCGACAACCTGGTCTATTTCACGATCAAGGCGGACACCAACACGAACGCCAACGTGTCCACGACGACTTTCACGACGACGCAGAACGTGCTGCCGGTCGGCATCATCATGAACCTCACCGCGCAGATCAGCGACAACGACGTGGTGACGCTCAACGTGCGGCCGACCGTCACGGCGAAGATCGGCGAGGTCCAGGACCCCAACCCGTCGCTGCGCGGCACGCTCACCACGCCGTCGATCGACAGCAAGATCCCCGTCACCCAGACGCGCGAGATGGAAAGCGTCCTGCGCGTCGCCAGCGGCCAGACGGCGATCCTGGGCGGCCTCATGATCGACAGCTTCGTCGGGACGCGCGGCGGCCTGCCGATCGCGTCGCGCATCCCCTTCCTCGGCGACCTCGTGAGCTTCCGCGACGACAAGGCGGAGAAGCGCGAGCTCGTGATCTTCATGCGTCCCGTCGTGGTGCGAAACGCGAGCACCGATGGCGACCTGTCGGACTACCGCCGCCACCTCCCCGATCGCCAGTTCTTCCGGGACACCGAAGCCCCCTTCCCGGAGTTCCAGGAGGGCCTGAGAAGCCTCCAGCGCGGCGAAGGATTCAAGGGCGCGACCACGCCCAACCCCGTGGTGCCCGAGCCCGCCGTCCCCGGGAGCCCGCAATGAGCCTCCTACTCGACGCCCTCAAGCGCGCCGAGCAGGAAAAGCTCGCACGGCAGGCACAGGAACCGCACGCGGCGGAGCACGTCCTGCCGGCAGCCGCCGCCGAGGCCGCGCCGCGCCGCAGGCTCGAGCTCGAGTCCCACGAGGCCACCGCCGCCGCGACGGCAGCCGCGACGAAACGCGACCGCGAAGGCGTGAAGGTCGCGTTCGCGGCCAAGCAGCCCGAGCCGCTTCCTCCGGCGCCCGCGTCGGGGAAGGGCAAGGCCATCCTCGGCATCGCGGCCGCCGCGCTTCTGCTGCTCGCCGCCGGCGGCGCCTACGTCTGGTACGAGCTCAACAAGTCCCCCAGCCCGATGGCTCGGGCGCCTTTGCCGATGACGGCGCCGCGGCCTTTCACGCCGGCTGCGGGAGTCGCGGCGCAGTCCGCCACCGGCACCGTGACCGCGGCATCCGCGCCGGCCGGGGCCGCAGGCGGCGATTCCGTGCCGCCGGTCGCGATACTCAAGCCGGAGAACGTGCCGGCAGGTCCCGCCCATGCCAGGCCGCAACCGAAGGCGGCCGAGCATCTCGTCATGAGCCTGCTCAGCGATTCGGCCAACGCGAAACCCGCCCCGCCGCTCAAGCTCTCCCGCACCATCGAGGCGCCGCGCGTCTCGCCCGAGGTGAGCCAGGGCTACGATGCGCTCAAGCGCGGGGACGCCCCGGCTGCCCGCAAGCACTACGAGGCGGCCCTCGCCGCCGACGCGACGAGCCTCGATGCGCACCTGGGGCTCGCCACCGCCGCGGCCCGCACCGGCGATCGCGAGACCGCCACCCGCCACTACCGGCGCGCCCTCGCGCTCGATCCGAAGAACGCGTCGTCCATCGCGGGCCTCGCCGCCCTTGCGGACCTCTCGCGCCCCGA
>JAGRPO010000326.1 GCA_019449455.1 Betaproteobacteria bacterium
GATCAGGTACCTGGAGCGGACGCGAGCGAAAGGGTAAAGTCGCCAACTTCCAGCACCTGGCGCATGCGTTCCATCGCGTCGGTGGAAACGGTCCACGCGAGGAGCATTCGTTCATGCCAGTGACGCGCACCTATCCCGGCGTATTCATCGAGGAGGCGCCGGGCGGCCTACGCGCCATCGACGGCGTCGCCACGTCGATCGCCGCATTCATCGGCTGGACCGCGCGCGGGCCGGTCGGCAAGGCGACGCTCGTCCAGGGCTGGCCCGAGTACGAGCGCGTCTTCGGCGGGCGCGACGGGCGCAATGCCTTCGGCCACTCGGTGAGCCACTTCTTCGAGAACGGCGGGCAGCAGGCCTATATCGTCCGACTCGTGGCAAGCGATGCAGGGACCGCCGGCACGATCGTCGGGGGCGTGCTGCAGGTCACGGCCTGCAATCCGGGCGACTGGGCCAAGGCATGCGGCGTCACGACGACGATCGACGCGAACGACGCCACGCGCTTTCGCCTCCAGGTCATCCACCGGCCACCGGGCGCGGCCGCCGACATCGTGGCCGAGTCGTTCGACAACCTCTCGATGACGGTGGGCGAGCCGCGCAACGTCGTGAAGGTGCTCGAGGGCGAATCAAGCCTGGTGCGCGCCACGATCCTCGGAGCCTCGACCGCTCCCCCCGCGAACACGGCGGCTCCCCGGATGCTGGCCGGCGGCGCAAATCTCGACGGCACCGTGTTGCAACCGGATACGGGCGCCTTCGAGAGCGCCCTGCAGGCCGACGGCGGAACCGGGGGCGTGAACCTGCTCGACCGCGCCGGTCCGTTCAACCTGCTTTGCGTGCCCGGCGAAACGAGCCTCGCCGTGCTGTCGAAGCTCGAAGGGTTCTGCCGCGCGCGGCGGGCGTTCCTCATCGCGGATACGCCGCAGGCGGCGACCTTCGACAGCCTGCGCAATGGGCCCGACCGCGCCGTCATCGGCCACGACCTTCCCAACGCCGCGCTCTACTTTCCCTGGGTGCAGGCGCCCGACCCCCTGCAGGGGAACCGCATCGCCGAGTTCCCGCCGAGTCCCCTCGTGACAGGCGTCTATGCGCGCACCGACGCGCAGCGTGGCGTCTGGAAGGCACCCGCCGGCATGGACGGGAGTCTCACGGGCGCCGTGGGATTGCGCACGAACCTCACCGACTCGCAGAACGGCGAGCTCAACATGCGTGCGGTCAACTGCCTTCGGAGCTTTCCGCGCTTCGGCAACGTCGTCTGGGGCGCGCGCACGCTGTCCGGCGACGACGAGGCTCGCTCCGATTGGAAGTACGTTCCGGTGCGGCGCCTGGCGCTCTTCATCGAGGAGAGCGTCACCCGCGGCACCGAGTGGGCCGCGTTCGAGCCCAACGGCGAGCCCCTGTGGTCCCGGTTGCGGCGGGAAATCGGCAACTTCATGCAGTCGCTCTTCCGGCAGGGCGCCTTCAGCGGCGCGAGCGCGAGCCAGGCGTATTTCGTCAATTGCGACCAGGGCACGAC
>JAGRPO010000327.1 GCA_019449455.1 Betaproteobacteria bacterium
CATCACCGTGATGTAGTAGAAGACGTCCTCCTGGTCCTCCACCATGCGGCGCAGGCCGTCCTGGATGATCACCACGACCTCGTAGGCGAAGGTCGGGTCCCAGGAACGGCAGTTGGGGATCATCGAGGAGAGGATGTGGCTGTGCCCGTCCTCGTGCTGGAGCCCCTCGCCGTTCAGCGTCGTGCGCCCCGCGGTGCCGCCCATGAGGAAGCCGCGGGCGCGCATGTCGCCCGCCGCCCACACCAGGTCGCCCACGCGCTGGAGGCCGAACATCGAGTAGAAGATGAAGAACGGGACCATCGGCACGTTGTTCGTCGAGTACGACGTCGCGGCCGAGATCCAGGAGCACATCCCGCCCGCCTCGTTGATGCCTTCCTGGAGGATCTGGCCGTTCTGGTCCTCCTTGTAGAACATGAGCTGGTCGCTGTCCTCGGGCTCGTAGAGCTGGCCGACCGAGGAGTAGATGCCGAGCTGGCGGAACAGGCCCTCCATGCCGAACGTGCGCGACTCGTCCGGGACGATGGGCACGATGTTGCGGCCGATGTTCTTGTCGCGCACGAGCGAGGTCAGCATGCGCACGAACGCCATGGTGGTGGAGTTCTCGCGTCCCTCGGCCGTGGCTTCCAGCAGCGCCTTGAAGGTCTCCAGCTTCGGCGCGTCCAGGCTCATCGTGCGGCGGCGGCGCTGCGGAATCGAGCCGCCCAGGTTCGCGCGCATCGCCCGCATGTACTTCATCTCCGGCGAATCGTCCGCCGGCTTGAAGTAGGGGAGGTCGGCCAGGCGGTCGTCGCCGATCGGGATCGCGAAGCGGTCGCGGAACTGGCGCAGGACCTCGATCGGCATCTTCTTCTGCTGGTGCGCGACGTTCTTGCCCTCGCCGACGGCGCCCATGCCGTAGCCCTTCACGGTCTTGGCGAGGATGACCGTGGGCTGCCCCCGGTGGTTCACCGCCGCGTGGTAGGCCGCGAAGATCTTGTGCGGGTCGTGGCCGCCGCGGTTCAGGCGCCAGATGTCCTCGTCGCTCATGTTGGCGACCATCGCCTTCAGCTCCGGGTACTTGCCGAAGAAATGCTCGCGCACGTAGGCGCCATCGCGGCTCTTGAACTTCTGGTATTCGCCGTCGACCGCCTCCTCCATCCGTTTCAGGAGGATGCCTTTCGTGTCCTTGGCGAGCAGCGGGTCCCAGTACGAGCCCCAGATGACCTTGATCACGTTCCAGCCGGCGCCGCGGAAGTGGGTCTCCAGCTCCTGGATGATCTTGCCGTTGCCGCGCACCGGGCCGTCGAGGCGCTGCAGGTTGCAGTTCACCACGAACACGAGGTTGTCGAGCCCCTCGCGCGCCGCCATGCCGATGGCGCCCATCGACTCCGGCTCGTCCATCTCGCCGTCGCCCATGAACGCCCACACCTTGCGTTCCTCCGTGTGGGCAAGCCCCCGGTCCTCGATGTAGCGCAGGAAGCGCGCCTGGTAGATGGCCTGGATCGGCCCCAGTCCCATCGACACCGTCGGGAACTGCCAGAAGTCGGGCATGAGCCAGGGGTGCGGGTAGGACGAGATCCCCGTGCCGCCGACCTCCTGGCGGAACATGTCCAGCTGCGCCTCGCTCAGGCGCCCCTCGAGGAAGGCGCGCGCGTAGACGCCGGGCGAGGAGTGACCCTGGATGTAGATGAGGTCGCCGCAGTGCTTCTCGGTGGGGGCGTGCCAGAAGTGGTTGAAGCCCACGTCGTAGAGCGTGGCGGCGGAGGCGAAGCTCGCGATGTGGCCGCCCAGCTCGAGGTCCTTGCGGCCGGCGCGAAGCACCATCGCCACCGCGTTCCAGCGCACGATGTTGCGCAGCCGGTTCTCGATCTCCATGTCGCCGGGCAGCGGCGCCTCCAGATGCGGCGGGATCGTGTTGATGTACGCGGTGTTCGCGCTGTAGGGCAGGTTCACGCCGGAGCGGCGCGCCTTGTCGATGAGGTGCTCGAGGAGGAAGTGCGCGCGTTCAGGGCCTTCGACGGCGAGAACGGCTTCGAGCGCGTCGACCCATTCGCGGGATTCCAGCGGGTCGATGTCTTGCAGGCGGTCCATGGGAGCCTCGGGGATTGGAGATTGCGGGAAGGCGGAGCTGCGAGGAAGGGCTCCATTAGACCGAATCGTATAATGGCTGGCAACTTGCCCGTCCCGACGGCATCGGGGGCATTCCCGGAGCCATTCGGAGGTTATTGCGACGTGGCGCGAAAGGGGCCCCGGACTCAAAAGTCCCTAGACAAATCAGGGACATCGGGCCGACAATCGGGATTGTTTCTCAAAAAAACATTTTAAGTTATTATAAAGACGGGTTTTTGCACTTTTCGTCAGGGAGGCCGGACGGGCCTTCAGCCGGTGCCGGCCGCAGGAAAGGCGGGCTCGGCGGGCCGCCCGTGACCGGCAACCACAAAAATCGAGAACGCAATGGACCATCGGGCGCACCGAAAAGGGGAGGGCGGAGCGCGCAGCGCGGGCCGGGAGGCCGCGGCGGCGCTCGTTGATCCCGCCTGCCGTCGGAGTGACGGAACGTGAACCTCTCCCAGGCACTGCAGAGCGCGAGCCTCACCGACCCGGGACGGGTCCGGGACCACAACGAGGATTGCGTCGAATCACGCCCGGAGATCGGGCTCTACGTCCTTGCCGACGGGATGGGCGGCTACAACGCGGGGGAGGTGGCGAGCGGCATGGCGACCTCGTTGATCGCGGACGGCATCGCCGAAGCCTGGGTGCTCCGGGAGGTGGACCGGCTGTCCCGCACCGACGCGATGGCCCTGGCCGAACGCCTCATCCGCGAGCAGATCGCGCGCGCCAATACCGCGATCTTCACGACGTCCCAGAACAACCCGGAATGCGCCGGAATGGGCACCACCCTCGTGGTGTGCCTGTTCTACGACAACTTCGTGAGCGTGGCCCACATCGGCGACTCGCGGCTCTACCGGCTGCGCGGCGAAACGATGGAGCAGGTGACCCGCGACCATTCGCTTCTCCAGGAGCAGCTCGACTCCGGGCTCATCACGCCGGAGGAGGCCAAGCTCTCGCAGAACAAGAACCTCGTCACCAAGGCGCTCGGCATCGACCCGACCGTGGAGCCCGAGCTCCACGTGTACGAGACCGAGCCGGAGGACCTGTACCTGCTCTGCTCCGATGGACTGAACGACATGGTGGAGGACGAGGAGATCCGCCTCACGCTCATCACCCTGCGGTCCAACCCGAGCCTCACCGTCCAGCAACTCGTCCAGGCCGCCAACGACAACGGCGGCCGCGACAACGTGTCGTCGATGCTCATCCGCATCGCCGAGCCCTTCGCCGTGGCGCGTGGATGGCTCGCGCGATTCAAGGCACTATTCCGGTAATTCGCAAGGAAACCGACCATGGCCAAGCTGATTTTGAGTGTCGACGGGCAGGTGCTCAAGGAGTACACGCTCTCCAAGGAGCGCACCCTGATCGGTAGGAAGCCCCACAACGACATCCAGATCGACAACCTCGCGGTCAGCGGCGAGCACGCGGCGATCATCACGATCCTGAACGACTCGTTCATCGAGGACCTGGGCAGCACCAACGGCACCATGGTGAACGGCAAGCCCGTCAAGAAGCACTTCCTCCAGGCCAACGACGTCATCGAGATCGGCAAGCACAAGCTCAAGTACTTCAACGACGCCCCGTCGCAGGCGTCGGCCGCGGATTTCGAGAAGACGATGATCATCCGCAGCCCCTCGAAGCCCGCCGCCCCCGCCGCGCAGCCTGCGCCGGTCCAGGCCCAGGCGCCCGCGCCCGCGCAGGCGCCGGCGGCTCCGGCAGCGCCCGCCGGGGAGCGGGCGATGAGCGACACGGTCACCAACATGAAGGCGATGGCCCCGGAAGTGGTCAAGGCCGCGCCGCCGCCCCCTGCGCCCACGGCGCATGCCGACCATGCGCCCCTTCCCGAAGCGGCGATCCAGGTGCTTTCCGGCGCCGCCGCGGGGCGCACGCTCGACCTCACGAAGAACCTCACCACCGTCGGCAAGCCCGGGTTGCAGGTCTCCGTCATCACCAAGCGGCCCAACGGCTACTTCATCACGCATGTCGAGGGCGCGAGCTTCCCGACCCTCAACGGGGCGCCCCTGGGCGCCCAGGCCCACCCCCTGGCCGACCACGACATGATCGAGATCGCCGGCGTGAAGATGGAGTTCTTCTTCAAGCCGTAGGCGCCCCCGCCCGGGCGGCTGCGGGATGGCCCCCGGCAAGTGTGTCGTGCGGCACACCCGGCGCCGCCGTTTTCGCCAATAATGGCCCGTGAAATCCGGGCCTGAAGCCCGGCCGGCGCCGCGGCCTGCGGGTCGGAAACAATCCCGTGTCCACGGGCCGAGGTCAGGACAGATGCGGATCAGGGTTCTGGGGTGCAGCGGCGGCATCGGCGGGAGCCTGCGGACCACCGCGTTCCTGGTCGATGACGACATCCTCGTCGACGCCGGCACCGGCGTGGGCGATCTGCCCCTCGAGAGCCTCGCGAAGATCGACCACATCTTCGTGAGCCATTCGCACCTTGACCACGTGACCAGCATTCCCTTCCTCGTGGACACCGTCTGCTGGATGCGCGGCAGCCCGATCGTCGTCTACGGCATCAAGGACACCCTCGACATCCTCCGGGCCCACCTCTTCAACTGGAAGGTGTGGCCCGACTTCACG
>JAGRPO010000058.1 GCA_019449455.1 Betaproteobacteria bacterium
CCGTGCCGGCGGACGACGCCGTCCAGGAGGTCGCGCGGGAAGCCCTTGTAGCGGTCGAACACCTCGTCGCGGAAGGCGTTGTAGTTGGGCATGTCGCCGCCGGGCAGGCACGCGTCCTTCGTCCACGGAGCGCCCATGGGCGGCAGGTACGGCGCGAGCTTCTTCAGCACCGACTCGGCGAGGCAGCGGTAGGTGGTGATCTTGCCGCCGAAGAGCGACAGCACCGGGGCCGAGCCCCCCTCGTCGTCGAGCTCGAGCACGTAGTCGCGCGTGATGGAGGACGGGTCGGACTTGCCGTCGTCGTAGAGCGGGCGCACGCCGGCGAAGGTCCACACCACGTCGGCCTTCGAGATGGGCTTGGCGAGGAAGCGGTTGGCGGCCTCGACGAGGTAGTCCGTCTCCTGCGGGGTGATGTCGACCGCCTCCTCGGGCGTGTCCACCGGCACGTCGGTGGTGCCGATGAGGCTGTACTTGCCCTCGAACGGGATCACGAAGATGACGCGCTTGTCGGGGTTCTGCAGGAGGCACGCGTGGCCGAGCGAATGCACCTTGGGCACGACGATGTGGCTGCCCTTCACGAGGCGCACCTTGGCGCCAGTGGCCTTGTGCGGGACGCCGCCGAGCACCTGCGACACCCACGGCCCGCCCGCGTTCACGACCGCCGTGGCGGTGACGGAGCGCTTCGCGCCGCTGCGCGTGTCCTCGAGTTGCGCCCGCCACACGCCGTTGTCGCGCGCGCCCGACAGGAACTTCGTGCGCGTGAGGATGGTCGCGCCCTTGTCGCGGGCCGACATGGCGGTGAGGACGGTGAGCCGCGCGTCGTCCACCCGGCAGTCCGAGTAGACGATGCCGGAGCGGATCTCCGACTTGAGGCCCGCGCTGTACTCGACGTGCGGGAAGCTCACGGTCTGCGATCCCGGCAGCGACACGCGCTTGCCGAGGTGGTCGTACATGTAGAGGCCGATGCGGATCATCCACACCGGTCGCATCGTGCGGTCGTGCGGGAGCACGAAGCGCATGGGCCGCACGATGTGGGGGGCGGCGTTGAGGAGCACCTCGCGCTCCTCCAGGGCCTCCCGCACGAGGCGGAACTCGTAGTACTCGAGGTAGCGCAGGCCCCCGTGGATGAGCTTGGAGCTCCATCCGCTGGTGGCCGAGGCGAGATCGGACATTTCCACCAGGAGCACCTTGAGGCCGCGGCCCGCCGCATCGCGGGCGATGCCCGCGCCGTTGATGCCGCCGCCGATGACGAGGAGATCGTATTCCGCCGTTCTTGCCGACTGGGCCGACATTGTTCTTCTTCCTTTCCCCCGGGAACGTCCCGGATACCCCTACTTTACCTCCGCCCGGCCGTACCGGGACCACCACAGCAGGCCAATGATCGTCTTTGTGTCCGAGATCAAACCTTCGCGCACCCAGCCCAGCGCGTCGTCGATGCGGGCCGGGAAGACCTCGAGGTGCTCGCCCGGGTCGAGGCACGCGCCCACGTGGGTCAGGTCGCGCGCGCCGTAGATCTCGATCACCTCGTCCGAGTAGCCGACGCAAGGGTGCAGGGTCGTGACGTGCCACCACCGGGCCGCCTCGTAGCCGCATTCCTCCACGAGCTCGCGCCGCGCGGTGGAGAGCGGCGGCTCGCCGGCCTCCATCTTGCCGGCGGGAAGCTCGATGAAATGGCGCCGAAGGGGATAGCGGTACTGGCGCTCGAAGACGATGGTCTCCTCGTCCAGGAAGGCCATCATCACGACCGCGCCGGGATGCTCCACGTACTCCCGCCAGGCGGGCGCGCCGTCGGGAAGCCGGATCTCGTCGCGGCGCAGCTTGAGGAACCCGCCGTCGTGGACGAGCCGCGACGAAACCGTTTCCTCGGTGAAATCCCCTGTCGGTTCCGGCGGGGACTTCACGGCGCCGTTCCTAGAGGCTCGCGGTGATGGCCCGCGCGCACAGGTCCATGAGGGGCGCCGGGACCACGCCCAGCCCCAGGACCGCGAGGGCGTTGACCGACAGGAGCACGCGCATGTCGGCGCGGGGCGCGATCGTGATCGTGCCGGCCGGCTCGTCCATGTACATGAGCTTCACCAGGCGCAGGTAGTAGAACGCGCCCACCACGCTCATCAGCACCGCGAACACGACCAGGTAGCCGAAGCCCGCCTCGAACGCGGCCTGCAGCACGGAGAGCTTGGCGAGGAAGCCGACCGTCGGGGGGATGCCCGCCAGCGAGAAGACGACGACCAGCATCACGAAGGCGTACCACTTCGAGCGGCGGTTGAGCCCGCGGAAGTCCTCCAGCTCCTCGGCCTCGAAGCCGGCGCGCGACAGCAGCAGGATCATCCCGAACGCGCCCAGCGTCATGAGCACGTAGGTGAGCACGTAGAACATGGCCGAGGCGTAGCCGTTGTCGGTGCCGGCGAGGATGCCCAGCAGCAGGAACCCCATGTGCGAGATGGTGGAATAGGCGAGCATGCGCTTGAGGTTCGTCTGCGCGATCGCGACCACGTTCCCGAGGCCGATCGAGGCCGCGGCGAGGATCGCGAGCATCAGCTGCCAGTCGGCGCCCATCCCGCCCAGCGCGTGGGCCAGCAGCCGCATCACGAAGGCGAAGGCCGCGATCTTGGGAGCGGCGCCGATGAAGAGCGTCGCCGGGGTCGCGGCGCCGTGGTAGACGTCCGGGATCCACATGTGGAAAGGGACCGCGCCGAGCTTGAAGGCGATGCCCGCCACCACGAACACGAGCCCGAAGACGGCGAGCGACTGGCTCGAGTGGGCGCTGCCGAGCGAGGCGGCGACGCGCGCGATGTCGAGCGAGCTCGTGGCGCCGTAGAGCATCGACATGCCGTAGAGGAGCATCCCGGAAGCAAGCGCGCCCAGCACGAAGTACTTCATCGCCGCCTCCGTCGCCCGCACCGACTCGCGCTGCAGCGCCACCATGGCGTAGAGGGAAAGCGCCAGCAGCTCCAGGCCCAGGTAGAGCGTGAGGAAATGGTGCGCGGAGATCATCACCATCATCCCCAGCGTCGCGAAGAGCGCGAGCGAGAGGAATTCCCCGCGCAGGAGCTCCCGGTCCTGAAGGTACACGCGGCCGTAGACGAGCGTGACCGCGGAGGAGAGGAGCACCGCCACCTTGAGCACCTGCGACATCGGGTCGGCCACGAACATGCCCTGGAACGTGACCGCGGAGGCGCTTCCCGCGATCGAGCCCGCGAGCACCGCCGTGCCCAGGAGCGAGGCGATGGCGAGCCAGAAGGTGAGGTGCCTCTCGCTCTCCTTCACGAAGAGGTCGATCACGAGGAGCGCCGAGACGAAGGCGAGCAGAGCGATCTCGGGGATCGCGGGGGCCACCGTGGCGAGCGAGAACGTGGCGGTGTTCATAGCTTGGTGACCGCCACGTGCTTGAGCAGCTCGAGGATCGTCGGGTTCATCACGTCGGCGAGCGGCCTGGGATAGACGCCCAGCGCCAGCACGCAGGCGGCCAGGAGCACGAGGAACGCGAGCTCCCTCGCGCCCACGTCCTTCAGGGCCGCGACGTTCCCGTTGGCCACCTCGCCGTAGATCACGCGCTTGACCATCCAGAGGGTGTAGGCGGCGCCGAAGACGAGCGTCGTCCCGGCGAGGAACGCGTACCAGAAGTTCACCTTCACGGCGCCCATGATCACGAAGAACTCGCCCACGAAGCCGCTGGTGGCCGGCAGCCCGGAGTTGGCCATGGCGAAGAGCACGAAGAAGGCCGCGAAGACGGGCATGGTGTTGGCCACCCCGCCGTAGTCCGATATCTGCCTGGAATGCACGCGGTCGTAGAGCACGCCCACGCACAGGAACATGGCCGCGGAGACGAAGCCGTGGGAGACCATCTGGACGAGCCCGCCCAGCATGCCGTCGGCGTTGAAGAGGAAGAAGCCCAGCGTCACGAACCCCATGTGCGAGATCGACGAGTAGGCGATGAGCTTCTTCATGTCCGACTGCGCCAGCGCCACCAGCCCGATGTAGACCACGGCCACGAGCGAGAGCGTGACCATGAAGCCGGCCAGGGCGTGCGAGGCGTCTGGCGCGATGGGCATGTTGAAGCGCAGGAACCCGTAGGCGCCGATCTTGAGGGTGATGGCCGCGAGGATCACCGAGCCGCCGGTGGGCGCCTCGACGTGCGCGTCGGGCAGCCACGTGTGCACCGGCCACATCGGCACCTTCACCGCGAAGGACATGAACATGGCGAGGAAGACGAGCACCTGCGCCGTC
>JAGRPO010000059.1 GCA_019449455.1 Betaproteobacteria bacterium
CCCCGCGATCCGGCCGAGCAGGGACTCGCGCTCGCTGAGGCCGGCCGAGCGCAGCTCCTCGCGCTGGTGTTTCGTCGTCGCGATGCGCTGCCGCGCCAGGGCGAGCGTCGCTGCCGCCACGGAACCGTCGACGCGGGTTGCACGCACGTCCACCAGCCGCAGGAGCGGTTCGTCGGCGGCGACCCGCTCGCCTTCCCTCACGTGGCGCTCGCGCACGAGACCGGACTGCGGCGCCACCACCCGTATCGCCCCGGAAGCGGGAACGAGGGTGCCCGCGAGCGAGGCCTTCTTCGCGTACTCGGCGATGGAGAGGTACGACAGGATCGCGGTGACGGTGAGGACCGCGGCCGTCGTGAGCGCCGAGCAGGACAGCGGGCGGATCAGGACGATGGTCCCGAGCGCCGAACGGGCCTGTTCCGCGTGAACGTCCTTCCGGAATGCGGGGCGTGCCACGGTGACTGGTCCCGCCCTGGCTACCGGACCTCGGTGGATCGCAAGTCGGTTCGCGACATGCCCAGATACAGCGGCAACGCGACCGCCACGAGAACAAGGCACGCAAGGGGAACCGACCATGCGGTCAATCGGTTCATGTCCACCCCGCGATCATTGAACACGAGCTGGCCGAGCACGGGCCACGATACGAGGACGTTGTACATGATGTGGACCAGGATGCATCCCCGAAGCGATCCGGTGCGACGCAGAACGCAGATGTACACGACCGATCCGAGGAAGGCCGATGCCATGGCGCTGGGATGGAAGAGGCTGAAGCAGGTCGAGGTGAGCACGAGCGACGTCACCCAACCCCATTGCCTCTCCCAGGCGCGATAGAGGAAGCCGCGGAAGACGAGTTCCTCGATGATCGGCCCGACCAGCCACGAAAGGAGTATCAACTTCGCCAGGCCCGGCGGTGACAACGTCCATTCCCACGCCGCGACCGGATCGACGGAGCCCACGTACGAACGAATCTTCCCCGGCTCTCCGACGGCGAATGCCCAGAGCACGATCGCTCCGACGATCGCGAACGGCACCGCTGCCTTGGCGAGCGAGACGATCGCGATTTCCCGGAGCGATCCGTCTGGAAGACTTCGTCCGAGCTCGACCCTGCAATACCCGCGCAGGGCACCGACGCCGAGCAGGATCACGGTGGCCATCCCGAAGGTCGTGACCTGGCCGAGGAACTCGAAGGCCTCGTGGGGCCACGAGATCCGCCTTGCGATGAACGATGCCGCCAGGATCGAAAAGAACTGGAAGGCCAGGACCAGGAATGCGATCTGGAAACCGGTGGCCGTATGCATGAGCGGGTCTCGTGAAGAGGGGCTGCGGCAGCGCAGCCCCTTGGAGGCTGGTGGCTAGACCGGCACCGTCAGTTGCCGATGACGCGTTCCATCACATGCGACGTGAACCCGACCAGGTTCTCGTACGCTTGCGTGAGGGAGTTGGTCAGGGCCAGCAGGTCCTGGGCGGAGCAAAGATCGCCTCCCGCCACCTGCTCCGCCTGCGCCGTGTCCAGCTCGGTCGTCTCGAGGGGTTTCGTCACTTCGGGTTTGCTCATGGTTGTCTCCTTTTGCCGGTTCGGGAATTACTTCACGCTGAAGAAGGGGTCCGGGCCGATCGGATCGACCGCCGGGTCGGGAAACGGCCCGATGGGCGCCTTCGGATAGTCGACGGGCATCGGGATGCAGCCGCCGTCGTTGGGGGAATAGCCGCCAGGCACGTCCGGCGGGTCCTTCGTATCGATGTCCTTCATGGTGTTCTCCTTGGGCTGCGGTCGCGGGAATGTCGGCGCCGCGCCGGGCGACCGGGCAAGCGCGGCGCCCGGGTCACTCGGTTGCCCCCGCGCGGTGCTCCGCGGAGGCGAGCTCGGCGAACGCCACCGGATCGCGAAGCGGCTCGGCGGGCGCGCGGTAGAGGATTTCGTCGAGCGCGGCGCCGGGCGGCAGGCCGCCGGCGACGCAGACGACTTCGAGGTCGGTCAGTTCCTTCATGGGCTTCTCCTTTGCATTCCGGCCTGCGCGGCGCGTGACCGGACAGGGACCCATGCTAGGAACGCGGTTGCGATCGCACCCGCGAGAATCGCGAAAACAATGAGCGCTATTTCCGCCGCCGCGCGGAACGATCCCCGCCCTCCGGGCAACGAAGTCTCAGCGTGCCGCGACCCGGCCGTGCGCCGCGAAGAACCGCCGCGCGGACTTCACGAACCACGCGATGTGCCGCAGGCCCTTCGACGCCGCCTTCCCGCCGTGGTGCACGATCCGCACCTGCGGGCAGTACGCGACCGTGGTCACCTTCGACAGGCGCAGCGTGAGGTCGAAGTCCTCGAAGTACAGGAAGTAGGCCGGGTCGAACCCCCGCACCGCGTCGAGCGCGGTCGCCCGGCAGAAGAGGAAGCAGCCGCTGGCGATCCTGACGGGGGACTGCACCTTCTCCCAGTCGAGGTGGCGCAGCTCGTAGGCGTCGAGCGGCTTGCGGAAGAGGCCCCGCAGGAACCGCGGGACGAACCCCCGCACGAAGAGCACTCCCGGCGAGGGGTGCGCCTTCACCAGGTACTCGCGCCGGCCGTCGGGGCCGCGCGCCGAGGGCGTCACGGCGCCGACCTCGGGATGCTGGTGAAGGTAGCGAAGCGCCGCGTCGATCGCGTCGCGCTCCATTTCCACGTCCGGGTTCAGGATGAGGTGGAAATCGTCCGTCGAGCGCGCGATGGCGAGGTTGTGGCCCTGCCCGAAGCCCACGTTGCCCTGGCCGGTGACGACCTCGAGCGTGACGCCGTGCGCGCGGGCGAGCGCCGCGTCGCCCAGCGTCCGCAGCATCGGCGCGAGGCCGGCGGGGCCGTTGTCCACGATCTGCAGCCGCGTCGCGCCCAGCGACCCGCGCTCGCGGGCGAGCGCGATCGCGTCGGCCGCGCCCGCCAGCGTGCGGGCGAGCAGGCGCTCGTCCGGCGCGTAGGTGACGATCGAGATCGAGAGGGAGGCCGCCTCCATGGCCCGCATTATGCGCGGGCCATGGCCCCGGCTAGAACCCCTGGCGGGTGAACGACTTCGTGCCCTGGACGCCGTCCACGACCCAGGTGAACGAGCCGTTGCTCGCGTCGGTGAAGTTGAAGGTGATCGAGCCCACCGGGTTCAGCTTCACCCTGGCCGGGTCGAAGGTCGGCTGGTTGTAGCCCGGACCGCTGGTGCGGTAGAGCGCGCCCGTGAACGTGCGGCTCGTCACCCAGCTGCCGCCGGTCATGACCAGCCACAGGGGGCCGGAATCGGCGGCGTAGGTGTACCACACGCCGAACACATTCCCGCTCGGGTGCTGCGTGAGGTTCATGCCCCAGCCGCTTTGCGTGGGGTCCCACCAGAGGTCCGTCACGTCGAAGTCGGGAAGCGCGGTCGCCTCCAGCCACTGGCGGACGTCGGCATACGCGACGTCGAACCGGGAATACCAGTCGCTGCCCACGTAATAGCCGTTGGACTGGCGTGCCGAGCAGAAGAAGATGTTGCCGTACGAAAGGTTGCCCCTGACGTAGTACTCGCCGGCCGAGAAGGACAGGAGCGCCGAGCCGCTCGATCCCGGCTCCGTGATGCCCTGGTTGTACTCCGCCCGCCAGTACCCGGTCGGGGCGTCCTGGGGGCTCGAGAGCGTTTCGAGGGCGCGCACGGTGCCCGAGGTGAACTTCTTGAGGTCGCCGTACGGATGGTGCAGCACGGTGATCGGGGTGCCGATCGGGACCGGGTTCGCATCCCACCCGGCAAGGTACGCTCCAGCGGGCGCCCATTCGTTCAGGCGCAGGAAGAGCACGTCCTGGGACAGGCTGTGGTGCAGGTACGTCGCGCCGTTGAAGCGCTGCACGAAGGGGGGCGTGGCGAGGCTGTTGCAGGTCGCGGCGCTGAAGAAGAAGAACGTGTTCAGCGAACTGGCCACCTGCTGCATCTGCTGACGCGTGTGGTAGGGCGCGCTTTCCGCCTCGAAGCAGTGGTTCGCCGAAAGCAGGTACGGGATCTGGTCGCCGGGATGGAGGTCGATGAGGAGCGTGCCCGTGCACAGGAAGGAGCCGCCGCTCGGCTTGGTGGCCAGCATGTGCACCACCGCGTTCGCGACGTTCAGCAACGCCTGCGGGGGGTTCGAGACGCACGCGACGTCGATGTTGCAGGTCTCGGACCGGCCGATGTCGGAGGCGGTCTTGCGGAACTGCGTGGAGGGACTTGCGACGACGTGCGACACGGTCGCGACCTGCACGAAGGGCTCCGGCTGCGAGGCGGGCGAGGCGATCTCGATCACCTGCGCGTCGCCCTCCGTGAGCGGCGTCCAGTAGGTCTCGGCCTGGCCGAGGGGGCCCGCCATGCGCAGCGGGCCGAGGGACTTCGACTCGTCGTCGCTGCCCGCCACGCGCAGCACCCAGGGCTGCCGGGTGGCGCCGATGCGAAGGCCCACGCGCAGCGAAGCCGCGCCGGGCGACTGGACGCGCAGCTTGGCGATGCGCCACTCGCCCACGCTGCTCCACGCGAGCTTGTCGCCCGTGCCTTCCACGGCATGCTCGGCGACTTCGCGGCCGAAGCCGATCTTCACGCGCTTGACCGCGGCATCGGCCTTGTCCGCGAAGCTCAGTTCCGCCCGGGACGGCACCGCGAGGCGCAGCCGGCGGGCGGGCATTTCCTCCTCGGAGGTGAGGAGTCCCGGCGTCTGCGCGGCCTTGGGGGTGCCCACGACCGGCTCGCCGGAGACAATGGGCAGGTTCTGCGCCCACGCCGTTGCCGTGGCGGCGATGCCCAACGCGAACAGGAAACGGGTGAAGCCCTGCAATACGGCGGCGAAGCGCGTCATGGCAATTCCGGGAGGAGATCGAAAGGGAAGTTTAGCAGCGCGGACGGCATCACCACGCCATTTCGCCGCCCCGCTGGCTCGGACCGCGCGCAGGGCCCGTGGTTCCCGTTTGCCGTGCCGGGAAGGGGCCCGGGTCAGGTAGCGCGCCGCGCGAGGAACTCGTCGGCCGCGGCGAGCACCGTCTGCACGCCGATCGCGTGCATGCAGCGCGGCTCCGGGCACTCGTCGGTCCCGCGCGCGCAGCGTCGCACCCAGGCGACATCGCGGCGGAAAAGCTTCGCCTGGTCGCGGCACGGGAAGCTCGCCTCGCCCAGCGCCCGCCACGGCGAATCGCGCCAGAACCGTCCCGGTCCGCAGAGCGGGGCCGAGCCGGGCCCGAAGAGCGTGATCGTCGGCGCGAAGGTGGCGCGCCCGAGGTGCGACACGCCGGTGTCCGCGGAAACGACGAGGGCGGCCCGCGCGAGCAGGTGCCAGAGTTGCGCGAGGTCGAGGCGGCCGGCGGTCGAGGCGTGCCTGTGGCCGGGGTCGCAGGCTTCGACCAGGGGCTCCTCGCCCGGACCGGCGCTCCACACGACGGCGAGGCCGCGCGCCGACAGTTCGGCGGCAAGCGCGGCCCAGCGCTCCGGCAGCCAGCGCTTGAGCGCCGTGCTGGCGCCCACGTGCAGCACCGCGTACGGCGATCGCGGGCGGTCGGTGATCGCCGCGGGCGGGTCGGGCCAGTCGCCTCGCGCGAAGGGCGGCGGCTCGACCCCATCCACGAGGTCGGCCACCAGGTCGCCCCAGGTCGCCGGCGTATCCCGATAAGGGCGCGCGTCGTCGACGAACCAGTTCTTCGTCGCAGGCACGTCGCCCGCGTGGGCGACCACGTGCCGCGCTCCCATGGCGGCGGCGAGCCACGCGTGGCGGTTGTCGCCCGGAACGACGGCGAGGTCGAAA
>JAGRPO010000006.1 GCA_019449455.1 Betaproteobacteria bacterium
CCGGCCGCCGCCGTCGCCGCCGCCGACGTCCTCATCGATTTCACGCGTCCCGCCGGCACGCTCGCGCATCTCGCCGCCTGCCACGCGGCGGGCAAGCCCATCGTCATCGGCACCACGGGCTTCGAGGCGCCGCAGCTCGAGGTGATCCGCGAAGCCGCCCGCGCGATCCCGGTCGTCCTCGCCCCCAACTTCGCCATCGGCATGCTGGTGATGCTGAAGCTCGTCGACATGGCCTCGCGCGCCCTCGGGCCCGCCTACGACGTCGAGGTCTTCGAGCTGCACCACAAGCTCAAGGTCGACGCGCCCTCGGGCACGGCGTTGAAGCTCGGCGAAGTGGCCGCGGCCGCGCGCGGCACGACGCTCGCGGCGGACGGCGTCTTCGCCCGCCACGGCGTCACCGGCGAGAGGAAAGCCGGCACGCTGGGCTTTTCCGTGGCGCGCGGCGGCGACGCGATCGGGGACCACACGGTCTATTTCCTCGGCACCGGCGAGCGCATCGAGATCACCCACCGCTCCGCCAGCCGCGCGACCTACGCGCAGGGCGCCATCCGTGCCGCGAAGTGGCTTGCGGGCCGGGGCCCCGGCCTCTACGACATGGACGACGTGCTGGGCCTTCGCTAGACGAAGAAGCCGACCACCGCCGCCGTGAGGCAGGTGGCGATCGTCCCCGCGACGATCGACTTCATCCCCAGCGCCACGATCTCCCCGCGCCGCTCGGGCACCATCGCGCCCATGCCGCCGATGAGGATGCCGAGGCTGCCGAAATTGGCGAACCCGCACAGCGCATAGGTCATGAGCAGGCGCGAGCGCGCGCTCATTTCCCCGGCGGGAAGCCTGGCGAGGTCGAGGTAGGCCACGAACTCGTTGAGGACGGTCTTCGTTCCGAGGAGCGCGCCGCCCGCCTGCGCCTCGGCCCACGGCACGCCCGCGGCCCAGGCGAGCGGGGCGAAGAGCCACCCGAGCATCCGCTGGAGCGTGAGCGGCGAGCCGTCGAGCCCCGGGAGCAGGGCGAGCGCCGCGTTCGCGAGGTGCACCAGCGCGATCAGCACGATGAGCATGGCGACGATCTGGATGAGGAGCTGCGCTCCCTCGACGGTGCCGCGCGTGACCGCGTCCATGGCGCTCGCGTCCTGGCGCGGGATCTCGATCGCCGCCTCGTCCGACATCTCGCCGGGCACCATCACGGCGGCGACCACGATGGCCGCGGGCGTGGCGACGAAGGAGGCGATGACGATGTGGCCGATGGCGTCCGGCACCACCGGCGCGAGGATCGCGCCGTAGATCGCCATCACCGTCCCGGCGATGGTCGCCATGCCGCACACCATCACCATGAACAGCTCGGAGCGGGAAAGCCGCGCGAGGTAGGGCTTCACCACGAGCGGCGCCTCCACCATGCCCACGAAGACGTTGACGGCCGAGGAGACGCCGACCGCGCCGCCCAGCCCCATGGACTTGTTGAGGACCCACGCGAACGCCTTCACGACGACGGGCAGCACGCGCCAGTGGAACAGGAGCGCCGAGAGCGCGCTCACCACGAGCACCAGGGGCAGCGCGCGGAAGGCCAGGATGAAGGAGGCCGGCGGGTCGGTCAGCGCATAGGGCGCCGGCCCCCCGGCGAGGTAGCCGAACACGAAGCTGGAGCCCGCCTGGGTGGAGCGCTCGAGGGCGTCGAGCGCCGCGTTGAGCGAGAAGACCGCCGCCTTGAGCCAGGGCACGGCGAGGAGAAGCGCGGCCAGCGCCACCGTGAGCGCCATGCCCGAGGCGACGACGCGCCAGCGCACGCCGCGGCGGTCCTCCGACACGGCCCAGGCGAGGGCGAGGAGGAGGGCGATGCCGGCAATCGCGTGAAGGGCTTGCATGGTGTGCGGGAATTATCCTCCGCGCCGCGCCCCTCGTTGAAGAAAGGGCGCGAATTTGCTATGATTTCGGGCTAATGAAAGCGGGATGAGCCAGCAGGACTCGACAGCTCCTCCCGTTTTTTTGCGCCCGTCGTTTCCCCCCGTTTTCCGGAGCCGTCCTTGTCGCAGAAGACCCCCGCCCTCCTGGTTCTCGCCGATGGGTCCGTCTTTCGCGGCACATCCGTCGGCGCGCCCGGCCGCACGGTCGGCGAGGTGGTCTTCAACACCGCCATGACCGGCTACCAGGAGATCCTCACCGATCCCTCCTACGCCGGGCAGGTGGTCACGCTCACCTACCCGCACATCGGCAACACCGGCGCCAACCCCGAGGACGTCGAATCGCGCGGGGTCTTCGCCGCGGGCCTCGTGATCCGCGACCTGCCGATCCTCGCCTCCAGCTGGCGGATGAAGGAATCGCTGCCCGAGTTCCTCGTGCGCCAGGGTGTGGTGGCCATCGCCGACATCGATACCCGGCGCCTCACGCGCCTGCTGCGCTCCAAGGGCGCGCAGAACGGCTGCATCGTCACGGGAGCCGTGGACGAGAAGGCGGCGCTCGAGGCCGCTCGCGCGGCGCCCTCGATGGCCGGCCAGGACCTCGCCAAGGTCGTGACCTGTGCGGCGCGCTACGAGTGGAGCGGGTCCCTGTGGGCGCTGGGCGCCGGATACGGCCCGGGGGCCGCGCCGCGCTTCCACGTCGTCGCCTACGACTTCGGGGTGAAGCACAACATCCTGCGCCACCTGGCCGAGCGGGGCTGCCGCGTCACGGTGGTTCCCGCGCAGACGCCCGCGAAGGAGGCGCTCGCGTTCAAGCCGGACGGCGTGTTCCTCTCCAACGGTCCCGGCGACCCGGAGCCGTGCACCTACGCGATCGAGGCCATCCGCGCGATCGTGGCTTCCGGCACGCCCACCTTCGGCATCTGCCTGGGCCACCAGCTCCTGGGGCTCGCGAGCGGGGGGCGCACGGTCAAGATGAAGTTCGGCCACCACGGCGCCAACCACCCCGTGCAGGACCTGGACACGAAGCGCGTCTTCATCACCAGCCAGAACCACGGCTTCACGGTGGACGAGGCGACGCTTCCCGCCAGCGTGCGAGTCACGCACAAGTCCCTCTTCGACGGCTCGCTCCAGGGCTTCGAGCGCACCGACGCCCCCGCCTTCAGCTTCCAGGGCCACCCGGAGGCGAGCCCGGGGCCGCGGGAGATGTCGTACCTGTTCGACAAGTTCATCGCGATGATGGCGAAGCGCCATGCCTAAGCGGACCGACATCAAGAGCATCCTGATCATCGGCGCCGGCCCGATCGTCATCGGCCAGGCGTGCGAGTTCGACTATTCCGGCGCGCAGGCCTGCAAGGCGCTGCGCGACGAGGGCTACCGGGTGATCCTGGTGAACTCGAACCCGGCGACCATCATGACCGACCCGGAGATGGCCGATGTGACCTACATCGAGCCCATCACCTGGCGCATGGTGGAGAAGATCATCGAGAAGGAGCGCCCCGACGCGCTGCTGCCCACGATGGGCGGGCAGACGGCGCTCAACTGCGCGCTCGACCTGGCGAAGAACGGCGTGCTCGACAAGTACGGCGTCGAGATGATCGGCGCCAAGAAGGAGGCGATCGACAAGGCCGAGGACCGCGAGAAGTTCAAGCTGGCGATGGCGAAGATCGGCCTCGACAGCGCGCGCTCGGCGCTCGCCCACTCGCTCGAGGAGGCCCTGCAGGTGCAGGCGAGCGTGGGTTTCCCCACGATCATCCGGCCCTCCTTCACGCTCGGCGGCACGGGCGGGGGCATCGCCTACAACATGGAGGAGTTCGTCGCCATCTGCGATCGCGGCCTGGAGGCTTCCCCCACCAAGGAGCTCCTCATCGAGGAGAGCGTGATCGGCTGGAAGGAGTTCGAGATGGAGGTGGTCCGCGACAAGGCGGACAACTGCATCATCATCTGCTCCATCGAGAACCTCGATCCCATGGGCGTGCACACCGGCGACTCCATCACCGTCGCCCCCGCGCAGACGCTCACGGACAAGGAATACCAGATCATGCGCGATGCCTCGATCGCGTGCCTGCGCGAGATCGGGGTGGAGACCGGCGGCTCGAACGTGCAGTTCGCCATCAACCCCGCCGACGGGCGCATGGTCATCATCGAGATGAACCCGCGCGTGTCGCGCTCCTCGGCGCTCGCCTCCAAGGCCACGGGCTTCCCGATCGCCAAGATCGCGGCCAAGCTCTCCGTGGGCTACACGCTCGACGAGCTGGCCAACGAGATCACCGGCGGGCAGACCCCCGCCTCCTTCGAGCCGACGATCGACTACGTGGTCACCAAGGTGCCGCGCTTCGCGTTCGAGAAGTTCCCGCAGGCCGACGACCGCCTCACCACGCAGATGAAGAGCGTGGGCGAGGTGATGGCCATCGGCCGCAACTTCCAGGAGTCGCTCCAGAAGGCCCTGCGCGGGCTGGAAGTCGGCGTCGACGGCTTCAACCTGAAGTCGGTCGACATGGAGAAGATCGAGGACGAGCTCGCCTACCCGCGCGCCGAGCGCCTGTGGTACGTGGCGGACGCCTTCGGGGTGGGAATGAGCCTCGAGGAGGTGCACCGGTTCACGAAGATCGATCCGTGGTTCCTCGCGCAGATCAAGGACCTGGTCGACACCGAGCTCGCCATCGAGAACCGCTCGCTCGCGGACTTCCCCGCCGAGGAGCTTCGCGGACTCAAGCGCAAGGGCTTCTCCGACCGGCGGCTGGCCCACCTGTGGAAGACGAGCGAGCACCAGGTGCGCGCGCGCCGCCACGCGCTGGGCATCCGCCCGGTCTACAAGCGGGTCGACACCTGCGCGGCGGAGTTCGCGACCAAGACGGCCTACATGTACTCGACCTACGACGAGGAGGACGAGTCCGAGCCGACCGATCGCAGGAAGATCATGGTCCTGGGCGGCGGGCCCAACCGGATCGGGCAGGGCATCGAGTTCGACTACTGCTGCGTCCACGCCGCGCTGGCCCTGCGCGAGGACGGCTACGAGACGATCATGGTCAACTGCAACCCGGAGACCGTGTCCACCGATTACGATACTTCCGACCGCCTGTATTTCGAGCCGCTGACGCTGGAAGATGTGCTGGAGATCGTGGCGGTGGAAACACCCCTCGGCGTGATCGTGCAATACGGC
>JAGRPO010000328.1 GCA_019449455.1 Betaproteobacteria bacterium
CTTGTCGCGGAGGCGAAACGCCATGAGCGCGCCGCCGCCATCGAGGTTCAGCCCCACCCAGTCCCAGCCCACGGCGTCCCCGGCGAGGATCTCGCTGGACCACTCGTGGTCGAGCCACGCGGCGCCCCTGGCCTCGATCGTCTCGCTGCCCACCTTCACCGTGCCCGTCACCGCGAGCTGCGGCTCGCTGTAATAGCCGCTCGCCTGCGAAGGCAGCGGCCCCTTGCGGCTGTAGCCCGCGTCTCCCTGCGGCAGCACCGGCTGCGTTGGCGTGAGCACGAGGTCGAGCGCGAATCCCTCGCCGGGGATGCGCGCCACGTAGCGTCCATCGATGCGCTTGAAGGACCAGTCGTCGATGAAGACGTCGGTGTCGCCCGCGCGCGCCTCGGCGATCGCCGCGAATGCGCGCGCGATGCGCTGGTCGTGGCGAAGCCGCCCGTGGGCAGGGTCGGCGAGCGCCGCGTGCGCGAAGAGGAGTTGCGTGGGCGAGAAGCGGCTGGGATTCGCATCCGCCGCCTTGTTGCGCAGCCGGAAGAACGTGACCTGGAATCCCATGGGCCCGCGCGGCGTCTCGAGGTGTCCCGTCGCGTACCACCACTCGATGCGGTGCCCGGGATGGGCGCCGAAGTCCCTCGGAAACGCGAGCTTGAGTCCCGGGAGCACGGGCGCGTAGTCCGCGGCCTGCGCGGCGATCGCGAAGGCGACGAGCGCGAGACACGCGGCCAGCCTACGCATCGTCCTTCACCGCGTGCACCGCTTCCCGCGTCACGGCCGCCCGGCCGGCCGCCGAGGCCCCCAGCGCGCAGAGGAGCACCACCGTCGCCGCCAGGGTCGCCAGCGCCAGCCACGGCCAGTGGATCGCCATGCCCCAGTGGAACGACTGCCGGTTCACCACGTGCACCAGCACCACGCTCACCGCCGCGCCCGCGAGCAGGCCGAGGATCGCCCCGACGACGCCCGCGGCTCCGCCTTCGAGGGCAAGCAACCGGATCACGTCGCCCCGGGCGAGGCCGAGGTGGCGCAGCACGCCGAACTCGCGGCGGCGGGACCACGCCAGCGCCGCGAAGCTCGAGGTCACGCCGGCCAGCGCGATGAGGATCGCGGCCGCCTCCAGCGCGTAGGTGGCGGCGAAGGTGCGGTCGAAGATGTGCAGCGCCCGTGCATGGATGTAGCTCGCGTCGTGCAGCTCCGCGCCCGGTACCTGCGCCACCACATTCGCGAGCGCCGCCTCGACCGCCTTCGGGTCCGCGCCCGGCGCGAGGTGGATGGCGATGTCGTTGGCGAGCGCGTCGTTCGTCAGCGCCCGGTAATCGGCCAGGTCCACGAGGAGCGCGCCCCAGGTGCGCGAGTAATCGCGGAAGGTGCCGGCGATGCGGAAGGTGGCGCGGCGGCCCGCGATCGCCAGCGTCAGCTCCTGCCCGGTGCGCCAGCCGAAGAGGTCCACCGCCGCCTCCGAGATCCACGCGGCAATGGGGCCGTTTCGTGGCGGGACCACCGGCGGGTCGGCCTGGAAGCCTCGAAGCAGCGCGGCGTCCACGGGACGGGCGATGATGGTGAGGAGCCCCGTGCTTGCCTCGGGCGTCAGGCGCTCGAAGCGGATGGGGTCGATGCGCGCCACACCCGGCACGGCGGCCATCTTCGCCTGCGCTTCCGGCGAGAACACCACCGCATCGCCCTGCGGCGCCGCGCGCGCGAAGAGGTCCGCTTCCAGCACCCCGGTCAGCCACTGGTCCAGCGACAGGCGGAACGAATGGACCATGATCGCCATGGCCGCCGTGAGTGCCACGCTCACCACGATGCCCGACACCATCGCCGACAGGTGCCCGGGAAGGCTCTTCACCTGCGCCCGGGCGAGCGTCCGCAGGGGCGCGTCGCTCGCGGGCACGCGGTCGAGCAGCAATCGCGAGGCGGGGCTCACGGCCAGCACGGCGCCGGCGAGCGCGAGGCCGATGGAGAGATAGCCGCCGACGGAAATCTCGCCCGCGGGCGGAAGAAACGCGGCGGCCAGCGCCCCGATCGCGAGCGCGAGCGGCCACGACCATCCGCCGGGCGGGGAGGGCAGGTCGAAGTGGCGGTCCTTGAGGGCCTGCGCGACGTCGAGGCGCGCGAGCGGCCGCGTCACCGCGAGCGCGGCCGCGGCGGCCGTGAGCACGCCGAGCAGGGCGATGACCGCGAGGGCCCCCGCGTCCGGCGAGAAAGTGCTGCCGGTGCCGGAGAAGTACCCGGCGCCGAGGTCGTAGCCGAATCGCTCGAGCATGGCGCGGCTTGCCGCGAGCCCGAGCGCCGTGCCGGCGATCGAGCCCGCAAGCCCCAGGAGCCCACCTTCGATCGCGAGGAACCCGCGCACGCCCCCTGCCGTGAGCCCCAGCGCGCGCAGCAGCGCGAATTCCTGCCGGCGCCTGGCCGCCTGGAGCGCGAGCGTGGAGAAGACGAGGAAGCCGCCGGTGAAAAGCGCCATGAGGGCGAGCGCCGTGAGGTTCACGCGATAGGCCTGC
>JAGRPO010000329.1 GCA_019449455.1 Betaproteobacteria bacterium
CGGCGCCCTGCTGTGCCAGGGACTTCCGGCGAAGGACGCGTTGCGATTCGCCGTGTGCCTGCACGGCGCGGCGGCGGATTCGCTGGTGGCTCGCGGCATCGGGCCCGTGGGGCTCACCGCGAGCGAAGTGGCGCTGGAGGCCCGCGCGGTGCTGAACGCGTGGGCGGGTTACGCCAGCGCCCGGTAGGTCGCGATGCCGATGGCCGTCATCACGATCGACCCCGCCAGGTGCCAGGTCGTGTGCAGCGCCGCCCACGCGTAATCGCCACGCAGCAGCATGCCCACGGACTCCGCCGAGAACGTGGAGAAGGTGGTGAGCCCGCCGAGGAACCCCGTGACGATGAACAGCCGCCACTCCGGCGGAATCTCCGGGCGCGCGCTGATCCACGCCACGGCGATGCCCACGAGATAGCCGCCGAGGAGATTCGCCGCGAGCGTCCCCAGCGGCAGGGCGGGAAAGCGCGGGTTGAGCCACACGCCGAAGCCCCAGCGCAACCACGCGCCCAGCGCCGCGCCCAGCCCCACCGCGAGGAAGCCGCCGGCGAGGTGGTTCACGCGGCCCCCGAGAGGATGGCGCGGAGCCTGTCCGGGATGGGCACGGCTTTCGCCGCCTCGTAGTCCACCCACACGGTCACGAACTCGCCCTCGGTGAAGCGCTCCGCGGCATCGCGCCCGTTCACGATCTCGGAGGCGAGGGTGAAGCTCGAATTGCCGATCGCGGCGGCATAGAGCCGCACCTCCAGCTCGCTCGGGTACACGATGGGCTTCAGGTAGGTGACCGTGACCTTGGCGAGGATGGGGCCCGTGCCCTTCCCCGTGGTCTGGATGCCCAGCGTCTCCAGCCAGGCGATGCGCGACTGCTCGAAGTAGCGCAGGTACTCGGCGTTGTTCACGTGCCCGAGGGCGTCCATGTCGCCCCAGCGGACCTGCATCCTCAAGGCGTGCAGCAGGCGGCGGGCGGGCGGTGGCGTCTGGATCATGCGGTCCCGGGGTTCAGTTGTCCGAGCCGCGGATTATCGCCCGGTTGTCCTCGCCGACGCGAGGCGCGCGGGCGGACGGGGCGGGCGTGCGCAGCGCCGCCACGACCGGCACGGGCAGGGCCGGCAGCACGTGGCCGGGGATCTCGACCTTGCGCGCGAACACGCCGCGCGCCTGGAAGTGGATGTCGCGCACCGCCTCCTCGAGCGTGCGGACCAGGGTGCAGCAGGTGTCCTTGCCTTCGAGCGCAGCCTCCCACCAGGCCGAATCGTGCGCGGCGACGCGCTCCGCCGCGGCGGCGACCGTCGCGCGCGGGTCGCGCGCCTCGTCGCGAAGCGGCCCGGGCACGCCCGCGATCGCGCAGAAGGCCTGCCAGAACTTGTCCTCCAGCGCCGCCACCGCGAGATAGCGCCCGTCGGCGGTGCGGTAGACGCGGTAGCGCGCCGTGCCGCCCGTGAGTTGCCCGTCGCCCGGTCCCGGCCAGGCCCCCGCGCCCTGCCCCATCGCGAGGCCGAGGAACTGGAAGGTGAAGAGGTTCTCCGCCATCGCGATGTCGATGAAGCAGCCCTCCCCGGTCCGGTCGCGGCGCCTGAGCGCGAGCAGCAGGTTCACCACCGCCGGATAGGTGCCGCCCGCGATGTCGCCGCTCAAGGTCGCCGGCACGCCGGGGGAGCCGTCGGCGCCCGCGGTGAGCGAAAGGATCCCGGTCCGCGCCTGGTAGTTCATGTCGTGCCCGGCCTCGAGGGCGCGCGGGCCGTCCTGCCCGTAGCCGGTGATGGCGCAATAGACGATCTTCGGGTTCGCGGCGCGCCAGGCCTCGTACCCCAGCCCCAGCCGGGCCATCACGCCGGGGCGGAACTGCTCGAGGACGATGTCGATGGTCGGCGCCAGCGCCAGCAGCGACTGCGCCGCGCCGGGGGCCCGCAGGTCGAGCGCGATGGCGCGCTTGCCCCGGTTGAGGATCGCGAAGCTCCCGCTGCCGCCGTCGAGATGCGGCGGATAGCCGCGCATGTCCTCGCCCGCGCCGGGACGCTCCACCTTGATGACCTCCGCCCCCGCCTCGGCGAGGATCAGGCTCGCGAGCGGGCCGGGAAGCAGCGTGCTGAAGTCGAGCACGCGGATGTCCTGCAGGGGAAGCAAGATGGCGCTCCGGGAATCGGGGTCGGACCCCGATTATCGCCTGCGGGCGGCTAGAGGGCCTCCGCCACCAGCTCCGCGATGTCCTTCGTGGGGATGGCGTCGCCACGCCCGAGTTGCGCGACGCCGTCCCGCAGCATGATCGCGCAGTAGGGGCACGCGGTCGCGATCGCCTTCGGCGCGCGTTCCAGGGCCTGCTCGGCGCGCAGCACGTTGATGCGCTTGCCGATGTGCTCCTCCATCCACATGCGCCCGCCGCCCGCGCCGCAGCACATCGCCTTGTCGCGATTCATCGCGAACTCGAGCGGCGCGTCCGTCGAGACGGCGGCCAGCACCCGCCGCGGCGCATCGTACTCGCCGTTGTGGCGCGCGAGGTAGCAGGGCTCGTGGTAGATCACGCCCTCGAAAGCCCTTCGCGGCGCGATCTTCCCGTCGCGGATGAGCCGGTCGATCAACTGCGTGTGGTGGACGACCTCGAACTCGCCGCCGAACTCGGGGTACTCGTTCCGGAGCGAATTGAAGGCGTGCGGGTCGCAGGTGACGATGCGCTTCACCGCCAGGCCGTTCAGAGTCGCGACCAGCGCCTGCGCCAGCGTCTGGAAGAGCATCTCGTTGCCCGCGCGGCGCACGCATTCGCCCGTGGAGCCCTCGTTGGCGCCCAGGATCGCGAAGCGGACGCCCGCGGCCCTCAGGATCTTCACGAACGCCTTCGCCGTCTTCTGCGCGCGGTTGTCGAAGGACTGCGCCGAGCCCACGTAGAAGAGCCAGTCGATGTCCTTCGCCTGCTCCGCGGACTCGAGCACCGGGACGTCCAGCTCTTTCGCCCAGGCCGCGCGCGTGTCGGCCGGCAGTCCCCAGGGGTTGGACTGGCTCTCGTAGGCGTCGAAGACGGCCTTCAGCTCCTGCGGGAAGGCGCCTTCCATCATCACCTGGTGCTGGCGCAGGCGGTAGAAGCGCCCGAGGTGCTCCAGCCCGATGGGGCAGGCGCGCTCGCAGTAGCCGCAGGTGGTGCAGGCCCAGAGCGTCTCCTCC
>JAGRPO010000007.1 GCA_019449455.1 Betaproteobacteria bacterium
ACTTCGCTCGAGAATGCGACGGTCATCCGGGCGCTACATCTGCCTGAACAGGTGGCTGAAGGACCGGCTCACCTCGAGCTTTTCCGCGCACCCCCTCACCTGCACCACCTGGCGCCCGCGGAAATCGCGGCTCACGTGCTCCACCGCGTCGACGCGGATGAGGATCGAGCGATGGATCTGCCAGAACTCGTCCGGGTCCAGTTCCTCCACCAGTTCCTTGATGGGCTTCCTGATCAGGGCCTCGAAGCCCTCGGTCTGCACGCGCGTGTACTTGTCCTCGGCCCGGAAGAAGAGGATGTCGCCGGTGGGAATCATGCGCAGCGTCGTGCCCACGCTCGCCTGCACCCAGCGCAGGTAGTCGCGGGGCTTCGGTCCGCCGCCGCCCGCGAGCCGTTGCGACAGCTCCGCCAGCAGCTCGCCCATCGGATCGGGCTTGCGTTCCAGGCGCCCGCGCAGGCGCTGGCAGGCGAGCGCCACCCGCTCCGGCTCGGCGGGCTTCAGCAGGTAATCGACGGCGCCCTGCTCGAAGGCGCCGATCGCGTATTCGTCGTAGGCGGTGACGAAGACCACGTGGGCGAGGCCCGCGAGCGCCTTCGCCGCCTCGATGCCGTCCATCTCGGGCATGCGGATGTCGAGGAAGACGATGTCGGGCTCGCGGCTGCGCACCAGGGCGACCGCCTCGCGGCCGTTGGCGGCCTCGCCCACGATCGAGAGCTCGGGCCACGCGTCCTTCAGGCGCGCGACGATCTGCTCGCGCATCAGGCGCTCGTCGTCGGCGATGACGGCGGTGGGGGTGCGTTCCTCGCGCATGCGTGCTGTGTCCGTCGGTTCAGGCCGGGGTGGCGGGGGCGACCTCGTAGGGTACCTTGATGGTGGCACAGGTGCCTCCGTCGGCGGGCACGCTGATCTCCAGCTCCGCCCGGCCCTTGTACATGGCCTTCAGCCGCTCGCGGATGTTGGCGAGCCCCACGCCGCCCTGGGCGTTCGGAGCGAAGCCCTTGCCGTTGTCGCGCACCCGCACGGCGAGCCTGCCGTCGACGATCTCCGCGCCGATCACCAGCCGGCCGCCCTCGGCCTTCGGCTCCAGGCCGTGCTTGATGGCGTTTTCCACCAGCGTCTGCAGCATCATCGACGGGAAGATCGCCGACTTGAGCCCCTCCGGCACGTCCACCACCGGCTGCAGGCGCTCGTCCATGCGCACCGCCATGATCTCCAGGAAGGCGCGCGAGAGGTCGACCTGCTGGCCGAGCGTGGGCCGGGCGCCGTTGTTGCGCATCTGCGGCATGGCCGCGCGCAGGTACCGGATCAGGCTCTGCTGCATGCGCGAAGCTCGCGGCGGGTCGGTGAGGATCAGCTGGTCGATGCTCGCCAGCGTGTTGAAGAGGAAGTGCGGCTCGATCTGGGCCTGAAGCGCCTCGAGGTGCGCCTCCGCGGCCGTGCGCTCGAGCTGCTCCTTCTCCGCGCGCTCGATGGCCTGGTTCGCGGTCAGCTCGGCGCTGAGCTTGCCGCCGGCCACCGCCTTGATGATGAACGAGGAGACGATGAGGAAGATGGCCGTCTCGGGCGCCTGCAGGATGCCGCCCATCACCATCACGAGCACCGAGACGATGGCGAGCGTCTTCCACGGCACGACCGCCAGCCAGTCGAAGAAGCGCCACCACAGCACGACGAGGGCGTCGGCGATCTCGCGCAGGGTCTGTTTCGTGGAGCTGGGGGGATTCATGGCGGGCATTGCCTCGGCGGCGTGGCCGGGTGTCGGCGATGGGACCAGATTATGGGGCAGCACCCGCCCGGGCCAGCGCGCCCCGACCAAACGGCATATCCGCGGGCGGGAGTGCAGGAAGGCGCGACAGTCCGCGGGAAGCGGCCATGCCGATGGCCGCCGCCGCGCCTCAGTTCGCCTTGATGTTCGCCTCGCGGATGAGCTTGCCGTAGCGCTCGTGCTCGGTGCGCACGAGGGTGGCCAGCTCCTGCGGCGTGGTCGGCGACACTTCGGCGCCGAGGCCGGCCAGCCGCTCCTTCACCTCGGGGTCCGCGAGCGCCTTGTGGATCTCGGCATTGAGCCTCGCGACGACCGCGGGCGGGGTGCCCTTCGGCGCGATGAAGGCGTGCCACACAGACGCCTCGAAGCCCGGGAAGCCCGATTCGGCGATCGTCGGCGCGTCTGGAAGCGTCGAAACGCGCTGGGCGCTAAGTGCGGCCAGAACGCGCAGCTTGCCGTCCTTCACGAGCGGAAGGACCTCGACGGCGTTCACGGCCACGAGCGGAAGCTGCCCGCCGAGCACGTCGGTGATCGCGGGCTTGCCGCCCTTGTACGGGACGTGCGCGAGCTCGATGCCGGCCGCGCGCGCGAACATCTCCGTGGCCAGGTGGGGCGTGGAGCCGCTGCCGGGCGACCCGTAGTTCACGCTTCCGGGGCGCGCCTTCGACGCCTCGATGACCTTCCTGAGCGTGGAGAGCTCCGATTTCGCGTTGGCCGCGATCACCACCGGCAGGCGCGCGACGAGCGAGACGGGGACGACGTCCGTGTTGGGGTCGAACGGCTGCTGCGTGTAGAGAAGCGGGTTCGCCGTGAGGCCGTTGGCGACGAGCATGATCGTGTAGCCGTCCGGCGGGCTGTCGATGAGCTGCCGGATGGCGATGTTGCTGGCGGCGCCGGGCTTGTTGTCGATGACGACCGTCTGCCCGATGCTCGCCGCC
>JAGRPO010000060.1 GCA_019449455.1 Betaproteobacteria bacterium
CGACGGGCATCCAGTGCTCGTCGACCAGGCCCTCGACGTGGACCGGGGTGGCGTGGGCCTCGAGGGCGTCGAGGAGGGGCTCGAGCTGCTCTCGCGCGACGGGCTCGTCGGCGAGCACGAGGGCGATCGTGTCGATGCGGCCGGAAACCGCCGCGGCCGGGGAATCGTCCACCGCCCGCGCGGGTTCGCCGGCCGGCGGCATCACTTCGTCGATCGCGCCGAGGGATGGCTCCTCGCGCTCCTCGCCGGGCAGCTCGCCCAGCACCGGCTCGCGGCGCCCGGCCGCGGGATCCATGAGCGTGTCCGGGTGGGTGCCGCGAAACGCGGCCTCGGCGCGCCGGCGCGCGCGGCGCTCCTGCAGCGCGTTGAAGCCCGCCACCGCGGCCACGAACGCGGCGCCGAGGGCGATGAGGGCGAGCTGCAGGTCGCTCATTTCCTTGGGGCTCCTAGGCCGCCTGCTTTCTCGCGAACTCCATGGCGGCCTCGATGTCGACTTCCACGATACGCGAGACGCCCGGCTCCTGCATCGTCACGCCGATCAGCTGCTGGCCCATCTCCATCGTGATCTTGTTGTGCGTGATGAAGAGGAACTGCGTCTGCGCCGACATCTGCTTCACCAGCTCGCAGAAGCGCTCGGTGTTGGAGTCGTCGAGCGGGGCGTCGACCTCGTCCAGCAGGCAGAAGGGCGCCGGGTTGAGGCGGAAGAGCGAGAAGACGAGCGCGATGGCCGTGAGCGCCTTCTCGCCGCCGGAGAGCAGCTGGATCGACGAGTTCTTCTTGCCGGGCGGCTGCGCGAAGACCAGCAGGCCCGCGTCCAGGATCTCCTCGCCGGTGAGCTTGAGGGAGGCGTGCCCGCCGCCGAAGAGCGCCGGGAACATCTCCTGGAAGTTGGCGTTGACGGTGTCGAAGGTGCCCTGCAGCAGCTCCCGCGTCTCGCGGTCGATGCGCTTGATGGCCGCCTCCAGCGTCTCCACCGCCTGCGCGAGGTCGGCGGCCTGCGCGTCGAGGAAGTTCTTGCGCTCCTGCGCCGCGGTGAGCTCGGAGAGCGCCGCGAGGTTCACCGGGCCCAGGGCCGCGATCTCCTCCGTGAGCCGGTTGATCTCGGCCTGCATGCCGGCGGAGCGCACGCGCTTCTCGAGCTTGTCGGCCAGCTCCTCGCGCGTGACCCCGGCCTCCTCGATCTGCCGCGCGTACTGCTCGGCGTGGGTGACGGCCTCCTGCTCCTTGAGGCGGATCTCGGTGATGCGCTCGCGCAGGGGGCCGAGCGTCTGCTCGGCGGCGAGGCGCCCCTCCTCCAGGGCGCGCAGCTGGTCGGTGAGGTGCTCGAGCCCGGCGCGCGCGTCGGCGAGCGAGCGCTCGGCGTCGGCCTTCACGGCGAGCGCGGCCTGCAGCCGCTCGCGCACCGAGCCTTCCTCGAGCTTGCCCAGCTCCTCGACCACGCTGGAGCGGTTGGCGGCGAGGGCCGCGACGCGCTCGCCCAGCGACACCGCGAGGCGCCCCTGGGACTCCACCTTCTCGTGGCAGCTCCTCTCGTGGAACCCGGCCTCCTGCACGGCGCGCTCGGCGGACATCGCGGCCGCGCGCGCGGCCTCGAGCGCCTGGCCCGACTGCCGCGCGGCGGCCTCCAGCGCCTGCAGGCGCTGCACGATCTCCTCGATCTTCTGCGAGCCCGCCTCGAGCGCGTGCTGCGCCTCCTGCATCTCGAGGCGCTCCTTCTCCTCCTCGCGCTCGATGTCGGCGAGCTCGGCGCGGATGGCCTCGCGGCGCTTCTCGGCCTGCTCGGTGCTCTGCGAGAGCTTCAGGTGCTCGACCTCGAGCGCGTGCGCGTCCTGGCGCGTGCGGGAGAGCTCCTCGCGCAGCCGGCGCGCCTCGTCCTGCGACTGGCGCACCTGCGCCTCCAGCTCGCGCAGGCGGGCCTCGACCGCGTTGCGCGCCGCGGCGACGCCGGGCGCCTTCGCCTGCAGCTCGTCGATCTCGCGCTGGCGCTGCAGGACGCCGTGGAGCTCCGACTGCGGGCCGTGGAAGACCACCCCGTGGCGGCCGAAGAGGTGGCCGGCCCTGGAGACCAGCAGCCCCCCGGGCGGCAGGACGCGCGCGAGGGCGAGGCCGTCCTCGCCCTCGGGCAGGATGAAGACGTTGGCGAGCGCGTCCCGCAGGTACGCCGCCACGCCCGTGCGCGCGCTCGAGACGACCGACGAGAGCGGCGCGAGGTTCGAGCCCGGCGCGGCCGCCTCCGGCGCCCCGCGCTCGACGAACACCGCGAAGCTGCCGGGCGGCGCGTCGCGCAGCAATTGCGCGAGATCGCCGTCGTCGGCGAGCCGCGCGGCGTTGAGCCGCACGCCCAGCGCCGCCTCGACGGCGTCGTCCCACCCGGCCTCCACGCGGATCGCCTGCCAGAGGCGCTCGGCGCGGTCGAGCGCGTGCAGCTTCGTCCACTCCGCCAGGCGCGAGTTGTTGTCGAGCTTGGCCTGCTGCGACTGGAGCGCGCCCAGCGCCGCCTCGAGCTGCGCGGCCTCGCGCGTGCGCTCCTGGAGGGCCTGCTGCGCCTCGCGGCGCTCCTCCTCCAGGGACGGCAGCCTCGCCTCGGCGGCTTGCTGCGCCTCCTCGAGCGCGACGACCTTGGCGCCGGATTCCTCGCGCCGGGCCGCGATCGCCTCGAGCTTCTCGGGCTCCGGGAAGACGAGCGCCATGTTCTCCTGCTTCAGGCGGTTCTTGCGCGCCTCCAGCTGGGCGAGGATCTTGAGCGCGTGCGACTCGCGCGTCTCCTCGACGCCCTGCGCCTGCTCGGCGGCCGACATCTCGGCCTCGCCGGCGCGGACCTGCGCCATGGCCCTGTGCTGCGCCTCCTCGGCCGCCGGCATCCCCTCGCGGGCCGCCGCGAGCTCGGCCTCGCGCGCCTCGATGGCCGCGCGCGCGCTTTCGATTTCCCCCTCCCAGCGCCCGCGGTCGGACTGCGCCTCGGCGATCCGGCGCTCGACTTCGGCGATCTCGGCCGCGAGCCCCTCGAGCTGCGCGCCCATGCGGCGGCGGTTCTCGCCGAGAAAGGCGATCTCCTGCTCGAGCGACTGCACCTCGCCGTTGGCGGCATAGAGCGCGCCCTGGCGCGTGGAGAGCTGGTCGGTCTCCTCGTAGTGGCGGCTGCGCAGCTCCTCGAGCGCCCGCTCGGAATCGCGCAGCCTCGCCGTCTCCGCCTCCAGCTGCACCTGCACCTTCTGGACTTCGTTGGCGTAGCGGTTCCTCGCCTGCTCCGCCTCGCGCAGCCGCGTGTAGGCGAGCAGGTTGTGGTTGAGCGCGAGCTGGCCCTGCAGGTCCTGGTAGCGCGCGGCCACCTCCGCCTGCTGCGCGAGGTGCTCGAGCTGCGTGCCGAGCTCGGCGCGGATGTCGCCCACGCGGTCGAGGTTCTCGCGCGTGTCCTCGAGCCGCAGCTCGGTCTCGCGGCGGCGCTCGCGGTACTTGGAGACGCCGGCGGCCTCCTCGAGGAAGACGCGCAGCTCCTCGGGCTTTGACGTGATGACGCGCGAGATCATCCCCTGCTCGATGATCGAGTAGGCGCGCGGCCCGAGGCCCGTGCCGAGGAAGATGTCCTGCACGTCGCGGCGGCGCACGTGCGTGCCGTTGATGTAGTAGCTGGAGTCGCCGTCGCGCGAGAGCACGCGCTTCACGCTGATCTCGGCGTACTGCGACCACGCGCCGCCGACGCGGCCCAGCGTGTTGTCGAAGACGAGCTCGACGGAGGCGCGGCTCACGGGCTTCCTGTCGGTCGAGCCGTTGAAGATCACGTCGTGCATGTGCTCGCCGCGAAGCTGCTTGGCGCTCGATTCCCCGAGCACCCAGCGCACCGCGTCGATGACGTTCGACTTGCCGCAGCCGTTGGGGCCGACCACGCCCACCAGCTGGCCGGGCACGGCGATCTGGGTCGGGTCGACGAAGGATTTGAAGCCGGAAAGCTTGAGGGAGGTGAGTCTCACAGCCTTGATTCTTATGAAAAACCCCACCGGGCCCGACTGGGGCGGTGGGGTCGTTGCCGAAGATCGAGCGCAATTCTACCGGATGCGCGCCCGCGCTGTCCGGGGGTTCAGCGCCTTTCGAAGGCCAGTGCGGTCTGCCCGCAGAGCGCGCCGAGGTCCTCCCGCAAGGCGAAGCCGGCGCGCCCGGCCAGGGTGACGAAATAGCCGCGCTCGACGTCGATGCGGTCCTCGCGCCCGGCGTAGCGCACGCCCGGCGGCGGCTCGTCGTGGATGCTCGCGACCAGCACCCCGCCGCGGCGCAGGCAGCGCGCGGATTCGGCGAGGTAGTGCTCGGCGTCCGGCTCGAGCAGGTGGGTGAAGAGCGAGGCCGCGAAGGCGACGTCCGTCCGCCCGTCCGCGGCGGGAAACACGACGTCGCGGGACGCAAGCGCGCCGCGCGGGTTGTAGTGCGCGGAATGCCCGTCGACGTGCGCGAAGCGGAACCGCCCGCCCGAAAGGGGCGACAGGTAGGCCTCGGCCCACTCGATGGCGGGCTTGAAGACGTCGAATCCCAGGTAGGTCAGGTCGGGCCGCAGGAGCAGCAGGCGCGCCGTGCGCCCGCAGCCGCAGCCGATGTCGAGGACGGACGCGCCGGTCGGCGCGAACCGGCTCACCACGCTCGCCCAGGCCTCGGCCACGATGAAGAAGTTCTCGAGCGTGGCCGCGCCGATGCTGTCCATCAGGCTGATGCTGGGCAGCGGCACGACGTGCTTGAACACCGGGTAGTCCGGGTGCGTGGCGAGCCGGACTCCCGCCGGATCGTGCACAATCATCGGTTGCTCCGCCATGATTTCCCCTCCGGGCCGCCGGAGGCCCCCGCCGAAAACGCCCATTATCCCGCAGCCGACCACCGATGCCGAAAAAAATGCCGCCGCGCCGCCCCGCTTCCGCCCCGCCCCGTCCGAATTACGCCGCCGCTCCGCTGAAGGCGCTGGGCAGCGGGCCGCGCGAGTCGGCCTCGAAGGACCTCGAGACGTTCCCGAACCCGCATCCCGGGCGCGACTACGCGATCCGCATGGAGATCCCGGAGTTCACCTGCCTGTGTCCCAGGACGGGCCAGCCGGATTTCGCGACGCTGCACCTCGAGTACGTGCCGGACGCGAAGTGCGTGGAGCTGAAGAGCCTCAAGCTCTACGTCTGGTCGTTCAGGAACGAGGGGAAGTTCCACGAGGCGGTGACGAACGAGATCCTGGACGACCTCGTGGCCGCCACGCGCCCCCGCTACATGCGGCTCACCGCGGAGTTCTTCGTGCGCGGCGGCATCTACACGACCGTCGAGGCCGACTACCGGATGAAGGGGTGGAAGGCGCCGGAGCGCGTGGACCTCGGCGCGCCGCGGGAGTAGGCGAGGCGGCGGGGCGCGCCCCTAGCCCGGCTTCCTGAACCCGCTGGCGAGGCTCGCGGTGACGATGAGCGAGCCGCCGATCCAGTCCTGCATCCGCAGGCGCTCTCCGGTCAGCCAGTACGACGCGATCGCCGCCACCACCAGCTCGAAGAGCAGGATCACGATGGCGCGGTTGGCCGGCACGCGCGACAGCCCGAACTGCAGCGCGAGGCTCATCGCGAGCAGCGCGAAGCCCACCGGAACCCAGATGCCCCACGAGACGGCGGCGACGTCCATCGCGGCCTGCGTCGTCGTGGGCGACCACGGGAGGTAGAGGACCGAGGCCGCCGTCACGCCGGCCCAGATCGCGAGCGATTTCGTCGTGTCGCGAAGCTGCGGGAGGCTTCGCACCAGCACGTTGCCGAGGGCGAACAGGAACCCCGCGGCCACGCCGAGCCATTCGGCGCGCGAGCCCGGCCACGGCACGCCGATCTCCGGGTGCCACAGCATCACCGCGGCGCCGGCCACCGCGATCGCCATCACCATGCCGCCGCGCAGGTCGAGTCGCTCGCCGAGGAGGACGTGCGCCAGCGGGACCGTCCACAGCGGCGCGAGGTAGAAGAGCAGGAGCACGCGCATCACCTCGCCTTCGAGCACGCCGATCACGTACGCGAGGTTGCTCCAGCCGATGGCGAACCCCATGGCGAGGCAGGCCCACGGCGCGCGGCGGACGTCGCGCCAGTGGCCGGGGAAGATCGCCGACCCCACGGCGAGCGCCACGCCGTAGGTGAGCGCGGACGACCACGCGCCGTCCAGGCCCGCGGCGCCGAGCTGCCGATAGGGATACCAGACGACACCCCAGAGGGATGCGCCGACGAGGAGCGACAGGACGGGAAGGGAGGGGATGCGTGGCACTTTCAGGCATCATTCTACCGGTCCTCCCGCGCCCTCCCCGATGAACGATTTCGCGATCCTGCACGTGACGAGCCTCTTCGGCGGCGGCGTCGACCGGCACGTGCGCGACATCGTGCGCACCGTCGCCCGGCCCCAGCTCATCTGGCACGCGGGCGACGGCGCCGACGTGATCGAGGATCCGCGCGCGCGCCGCTTCTTCCCGCTGGCGGCGAACGCGGTGGGGGACCGCCTCGCGGGCTGGCTGCGCGCCCGGCGCGTGGGCCTCGTGCACCTGCACCAGCTCACGCGCTCGGCGCGAGCCCGTGCCGACTGGGCCTGCCGCGAGCTGGGCGCGCCGCGCATCGCGACCCTTCACGACGTCCTCTTCCTGCGCCCCGACGCGTTCGTCGCCGGCGATGCGCTGGCGCCCGAGGCCGCCTGGCTCGCCGACACCTCCCGCGCGCTGCGCGAGTCGCGGGCCGTGCTGGCGCCCTCGCGCTGGCTCGCCGGCCTCGCCGCCCGCCACGTCGCGGGCCTCGCCGTCGAGGTCGTCCCCAATGGCATCGATGACCGCGCGGGGCGCGGATCCGGGGCAAGCCTGGCGCCGCGCCCGGAATTCGCGCGCGAACGGCCGGCGCGCGTGGTGGCCCTGCTGGGCGCCCTCGGCCCGCACAAGGGCTCGGAACTCGTGGAGGAAATCGCGGCGCGGCTGGCGGGCAGCGACATCGCGCTCGTCGTGATCGGCTATCTCGACCGGCAGCTCCATCCGGGCTGGCGCATCCCGGGCCGGCTGTTCGTGCACGGCGCGTTCGCCGAGGGCGATGCCCCGGGCCTGCTGCGCGGCTACGGCGCGAGCCTCGTGCTCATGCCCAACACCGTGCCGGAGAGCTTCGGCTACGCGCTTTCGGAAGCCTGGGCGGCCGGAGTGCCCGTGCTCGCGGCGCCGCGGGGAGCGCTGGCCGAACGCATCGGCGCCCACGGCGGCGGCTGGCTGCTGCCGGAACCCTTCGACGCGGACACCGTCTCGGGCGAGATCCGCTCGCTCGCCGGGGGCGGGAGGGAGGCGGAAAGGGCGCGGGTACAATCGGCGCTTTCGCGGCGCGATCCCGCGCGCACCCCGCCCCTCGACGCCATGACCCGCTCCCTCGACGCCTTCTACGCGCGCTTCGGCATCGACCCGGCCGCGCCCGATGCGGCGGACGAGGCGGCCATCGAGTCGCTCGTCGCGAGGAACCTCGACGGCACGCTCTTCCGCGCGGAGCTCGTGCGCCTGTGCGACGAGCTCGCGCAGACGCTCGCCGCGCTCGACGACGCCAGGCGCCGCGCGGCCGACTTCGAGACCGAGGCGCGCGGCTGGATCGCGAAGCTGGAGACCGACGTGCGCGCGGTGCAGGACGAGCTTCGCCGGTCCACGGACGAGCGCGACCGCCTCGCGCAGGAGGCCGACCGCCTGCGCCTCGACAAGGAAGCGCTCGAGCGGCTTCCCTCGCCGTTGCGGCGCCTGCTGCGCAAGCTCGCCTTCGATGCGCGACGTTGACCTGAGCGTCGTCACCTACCGGCCCGA
>JAGRPO010000330.1 GCA_019449455.1 Betaproteobacteria bacterium
CGCGGCCACGACCGCCTCCTCGTCGACGATCGCCGCGCGCGAGAAGTTGAGGAGCACCGCGCCGGGGCGCGCGAGCGCCAGGCGCCGCGCGTCCGCCAGCCGGCGCGTGGCCTCCAGCAGCGGCACGTGCAGAGTCACGAAATCGGCGAGCGAGAACACCTCGTCGACGGACTCGGCCAGCCGCACCGGCGAAGGCAGCCGCGACATCGTTTCCGCGGTCATCTGCGGGTCGTAGCCGACGACGCGAAGGCCGAGCTTGAGCGCGGCGTCGGCGACGAGGCCACCGATCGCCCCGAGGCCCACGACGCCGAGGGTCTTGCCGCGCACCTCGACGCCCGCGAACGCCTTCTTGCCCTCTTCCACCCGCTGCTCGAAATCCGGCCCGGGGGAGAGCGCGCGCACGCCGTCGATCGCGGCCACGAGGTTGCGCGCCGCGAGGAAGATGGCCGCCATGACGAGCTCCTTCACGGCGTTGGCGTTGGCGCCGGGCGCGTTGAAGACCGGCACGCCGCGACGCGTCATCTCCGCCACGGGGATGTTGTTCACGCCCGCCCCGGAGCGCGCGATCGCCTTGACGCTGGCCGCGATCGCGTGCGCCTCCAGCACGTGCGAGCGCACGACGATCGCATCCGGCTCGGCGAGCGCGTGCTCCACGCGGTAGGCGTGCGCGGGGAACCGCCGCAGGCCCTTCGCGGAGATCGTGTTCCAGGTGGCGATGCGAAACGGCGAGCTCATCGGTTTGCCGGCTCGTTGCGGGACCAGGGACGCAAGCGCTAGCCGTGGCGGCGCGCGAAGTCCTTCAGGAACTCGACCAGGGCCGCAACACCCTCCAGGGGCATCGCGTTGTAGATCGAGGCGCGCATGCCGCCCACCGAGCGGTGGCCCTTGAGCTGCGAGAGCCCCAGCGCCTCGGCCTCGGCCAGGAACTTCGCGTCCAGCGACGCGTCCTTCAGCCGGAACGGCACGTTCATGCGCGAGCGGTCCTCCGTCGCCACCGGGCTCGAGTAGAAGGGGATCGCGTCGAGGCAGCCGTAGAGGAGGGACGCCTTGGCGACGTTGTCGCGCTCCATGGCCGCGAGCCCCCCCTTCGCGAGGAGCCACTTGAACGTGAGGCCGGCGAGGTAGACGGAGAACGTGGGCGGCGTGTTCAGCATCGAGTCGGCGTCGGCCTGCAGCTTGAAGTCGAGGACGTTCGGCGTGCCGGGCAGCGCGTGGCCGATGAGGTCCTCGCGCACGATCACGATGACCAGCCCCGCGGGCCCGATGTTCTTCTGGGCGCCCGCGTAGATGAGGCCGTAGCGCGAGACGTCGACCGGCCTCGAGAGGATGTGCGAGGACATGTCGGAGACGAGCGGCACGGCCCCGGTGTCGGGAGTCCAGTGGTATTCCACGCCGCCGATCGTCTCGTTGGTGCACACGTGCACGTAGGCGGCGTCCGGCGAGAGTTTCCAGCCCGCCTGCTTCGGCACGTAGGTGAAATTGCGGTCCTCGGCGCTCGCCGCGACGCTCGGGCGGCAGTATTTTCCCGCTTCCGCGCAGGCCTTCTTCGACCATTCTCCGGTGATCACGAAGTCCGCCTGCCCCTTGCCCCGCAGCAGGTTCATCGGCACGGCCGCGAACTGCGCCGTGGCGCCGCCCTGCAGGAAGAGCACCTTGTAGTTCGCGGGGACGGCGAGGAGCGCGCGCAGGTCGGCCTCGGCTTCGGCCGCGACGGCGACGAACTCCTTGCCGCGATGGCTCATCTCCATCACCGACATGCCCTTGCCGTGCCAGTCGAGGAGCTCCGCCCTCGCCTGCTCGAGAACCGCCGGGACCAGCATCGCCGGCCCGGAGCCGAAATTCCAGACGTGCATCGCGATTTCCTCTCGTTTCGCCAGTGCGCCTGCCTCAGGCGGGCGTGGGGTCGCTTCCGTTCCCGTTCCCGTTCCCGTTTCCATTGCCGTGGCCGTTGCCGTTGCCGTTCTCGTCCTCGTCGCGATCCAGCACCGTCTGCAGGCCGGAGAGCTTCTCGCCCTCGCCCAGGTTGATGAGCGTGACGCCCTGCGTGGAACGGCCCATCTCGCGCACCTCGCTCACGCGCGTGCGGATGAGCACGCCGCCGGAGGTGATGAGCATGATCTCGTCCTCCCTGGAAACGAGCGTCGCGGCGACCACCTTGCCGTTTCTCGCCGAGGTCTGGATGGCGATCATGCCCAGCGTGCCGCGGCCGTGGCGCGTGTATTCCGCGATCGACGTGCGCTTGCCGTAGCCGTTCTCGGTGGCGGTGAGCACGCTCTGCTCCTCGTCCTCCGCGACCAGCAGCGCGATCACCTTGCCGCCCTTGGCGAGGTTCATCCCGCGCACGCCGCGGGCGCCGCGGCCCATGGGGCGCACGTCGTTCTCGTCGAAGCGGACGGCCTTGCCCTCGTCGGAGAAGAGCATCACGTCGTGGTGGCCGTCGGTGAGCGCGACCCCGACCAGGCGGTCGCCCTCGTCCAGGTCCACCGCGATGATCCCGGAGGTGCGCGGGCGGGAGAAATCGGAGAGCGCCGTCTTCTTCACCACCCCTTCCTCCGTGGCGAAGAACACGAAACGGTCCTCGACGAACTCGCGCACCGGCAGGATCGCGTTGATGCGCTCGTCCTCGTCCATCTTGAGGAGGTTCACGATGGGCTTGCCGCGGCTCCCGCGGCTGCCCTGCGGCACTTCGTAGACCTTGATCCAGTAGACCTTGCCCTTGTTCGAGAAGCACAGCACGTAGTCGTGCGTGTTGGCGATGAACAGCTTCTCGATGAAGTCGTCGTCCTTCGTGGTGGTCGCCTGCTTGCCGCGCCCGCCGCGCTTCTGCGCGCGGTATTCGTCCAGCTTCTGGCTCTTGACGTAGCCCGTGTGCGAGAGCGTCACCACCACGTCCTCGGGCGCGATGAGGTCCTCCATCGAGAGGTCCTGGCCGTTCACCACGATCTCGCTGCGCCGCTTGTCGCCGAACTCGCGCTTTATCTCCTGGAGCTCGTCGGCGATGATCTTCGTGACCCGCTCGGGCTTGGCCAGGATGTCGAGGAGGTCCTCGATGGCCGCGATCACCTCGCGGTACTCGGAGAGGATCTTGTCCTGCTCGAGCCCGGTGAGGCGCTGCAGCTGCATCTCGAGGATGCGCTGCGCCTGCACGTCGGAGAGCCGGTAGCCGTTCCCGGACAGCCCGAACTCCTTCGGCAGGTTCTCCGGACGGAACTGGTCGGACGCGGCGCGCGAGAGCATGTCCTCCACCAGTTGCGAGCGCCAGGTGCGCGCCATGAGGTCGGTCTTGGCGACCGCCGGCGTCGAGGCGGCCTTGATGATCGCGATCACCTCGTCCACGTTGGACAGCGCCACCGCGAGGCCCTCGAGCACGTGGCCGCGCTCGCGCGCCTTGCGCAGGTCGAACACGGTGCGGCGCGTGACGACTTCGCGGCGGTGCCGCAGGAAAGCGTCGAGGAACTGCTTCAGGTTCAGGCACTTCGGCTGGCCGTCCAGGAGGGCGACCATGTTCATGCCGAACGTCTCCTGCATCTGCGTGAGCTTGTACAGGTGGTTCAGCACGATCTCGGCCACTTCGCCGCGCTTGAGCTCGATCACGAGCCGCATGCCGCCCTTGTCGGACTCGTTGCGCAGGTCCGCGATGCCCTCGATCTTCTTCTCGTGCACCAGCTCGCTGATGCGCTTGAGGAGCTGGTCGCCGCCGACCTGGTACGGAAGCTCGTCGACGATGATGGCCTGCTTGTTGGCCTTCTCCATGTCCTCTACGTGCGCGCGCGCGCGCATCACGACGCGCCCCCGCCCGGTGCGGTAGCCCTCCTTCACGTCGGCGGTGCCGTAGATGATGCCGGCCGTGGGGAAGTCCGGCGCCGGGACGATGTTGATGAGTTCCTCTATGTCGATGTCGGGATTGCCCAGCACCGCGATGCAGGCGTCGACGACCTCGTTGAGGTTGTGCGGCGGGATGTTGGTGGCCATGCCCACCGCGATCCCCGAGGACCCGTTCACCAGCAGGTTGGGGAAGCGCGCCGGCAGGATGAGGGGCTCCTGCTCGCTGCCGTCGTAGTTGGGGCCGAAGTCGACCGTCTCCTTCTCGAGGTCCCCCAGGAGTTCCTGGGCGATCTTGGCCATGCGGATCTCGGTGTAGCGCATGGCGGCCGCATTGTCGCCGTCCACCGAGCCGAAGTTGCCCTGGCCGTCGATCAGCGGGTAGCGCAGGCTGAAATCCTGGGCCATGCGCACGATCGTGTCGTACACCGCCGTGTCGCCGTGGGGATGGTACTTGCCGATCACGTCGCCCACGATGCGGGCGGACTTCTTGTAGGCCTTGTTCCAGTCGTTGGAAAGCTCGTGCATCGCGAAGAGAACGCGGCGGTGCACGGGCTTCAGGCCGTCACGGGCATCGGGGAGCGCCCGCCCCACGATCACGCTCATCGCGTAATCGAGGTAGGAGCGGCGCATCTCCTGCTCGAGGCTGATCGGGTGGGTTTCCTTGGCGAATTGTTCCATGGGCGAGTCGTATGAAGCGAACCGGCCCGGCGCCGCAGCGCCGAAACCTAACCGCTTGTTTTAATTGAGTAATTGCCGGTCGGCAAAAGTGAAATTCTAGCACACTCGAGGAGCGCGCCGCCACTCGCGGTGCTGCCGCGGACACTGTGGCGGATATGCAACCGGAAGGAGCCCGTGTTGCGCGAATCCCACGCTTGGTTGTGGGCCCTAGGCCTCTTTGTGTATGATTGTGCGAGTCGTTTCAGGCGCGAGCCTACAAAAATGCCTGGCATCAAAAAATCATCCAAATCTCTTGGGAGTACCAATATGAAGATTTCCTCGATAGGGAAGCTGCTGCTCGGGTCCGTTGCCGCCGCAGCCCTGGTTTCCGGCACCGCGCTCGCGCAAAACCTTCCGGTCGCCACCGACTCTCAAGGCGTGCCGGTCCGCGACGCCTCCGGCAACTGCGTGCTTTCGTCCGGGGTCGTGCATCCGGACTGCGGCGCCAAGAAGGACGCGCCCGCGCCCATGCCCTCCTCGCCTGCCAGCCCGGCTGCTCCGGCGGCTCCGTCGACCCCGACCGCCCCTGCCGCCAAGCCGGCCCCGGCTTCGGTCAAGCAGGCCATCGTGATCCAGGCTGACGCGCTGTTCGACTTCGACAAGTCGGTCGTCCGCCCGGATGGCAAGAAGAACATCGACGCGGCCATGGCCAAGCTCGCCGGCGTGGACGTCGAAATGGTGATCGCCACCGGCCATACGGACTCGGTCGGCACGGACGCCTACAACCAGAAGCTCTCCGATCGCCGTGCCGCCGCCGTGAAGGCGTACCTGGTCTCCAAGGGCATCGCGGCCTCGAAGATCACGACCCTCGGCAAGGGCGAATCCCAGCCCGTGGCGACCAACAAGACGAAGGAAGGCCGCCAGAAGAACCGCCGCGTGGACATCGAGTTCAAGGGCGTCAAGAAGTAAGCCTCCCGGAACCCGGCAGAAAACCCCGCCCCGGCGGGGTTTTTTGTTCCTGCCACGCCATGAGACACGTCGACACCCTCATCAACGCCGCCTGGATCGCGCCGGTCGAGCCGCCGGGAACGGTTCTCGCCGACCATTGCGTGGCCGTCTGCGACGGCCGCATCGAGGCGCTGCTGCCCACGTCGGAGGCGGCCGGCACGTTCACGGCGGACTCGACGGTGACGCTCGGGCAGCACCTGCTGATCCCCGGGCTCGTCAACCTGCATTGCCACGCCGCGATGTCGCTCCTGCGGGGCATCGCCGACGACCTGCCGCTCATGACCTGGCTCCAGGAGCACGTGTGGCCCGCGGAAGCGAGGCACGTGAGCGACGAGTTCGTGCACGACGGAAGCCTGCTCGCGGCGGCGGAGATGCTGCGGAGCGGGATCACCTGCTTCAACGACATGTATTTCTTTCCCGAGGCGACGGCGCGCGCGACGCTGCGCGCGGGCATCCGGGCGAGCCTCGGCGTGATCGCGTTCGAGTTTCCCAGCGCCTATGCGCCCGATGCGGCGAGCTGCCTGCACAAGGGGCTCGCCACGCGCGACGCCTACCGCGGCGAGGAACTCCTTTCGTTCTGCCTGGCGCCGCACGCGCCGTACACGGTGAGCGACGAGACATTCAGGCGCATCGCCACGATCGCCGAGGAGATCGACGCGCCGATCCACACGCACGTGCACGAGACCGTCGACGAGATCGTGCAGGGCCTGGCGCAAAGCGGCATGCGGCCCCTCGAGCGGCTCCGGCGCCTGGGAATCGTCGGGCCGCGCCTGATCGCCGTGCACGCGATACACCTGGAAGAGGCCGAGATCGAGCTTCTCGCCCGCGAGGGCGCCTCGATCGCGCACTGCCCCTCCTCGAACATGAAGCTCGGAAACGGCATCGCCCCGGTGGCGGCGTTGCGCGCCCGGGGCGTCAACATGGGCCTCGGAACCGACGGCGCGGCGAGCAACAACCGCCTGGACGTCCTGTCCGAGATGCGAAGCACCTCGCTACTCGCGAAAGGGTCGAGCGGCGACGCCCGCGCCTTGGGCGCGCACGAGGTCCTTCGCATCGCCACCCTCGAGGGCGCCCGCGCGCTGGGGCTCGGAGCGCGGATCGGCTCGATCGTCCCCGGCAAGGCCGCGGACCTCACGGCGGTGGAACTTTCCTCGCTTGAAACGCTCCCTTGTTTCGATCCCGTGTCCGATCTCGTCTACGCGGCCGGCCGCGAGCACGTCACCCATGTGTGGGTCGCGGGCGAGCCTCGCCTCGCCGAGCGCCGTCTCGCCGGGCTGGACGTGGACGAAATACGGGCCAAGGCCGCCTGGTGGCGGCAACGAATCCGGAACCCCGCATGAGCACCGATACCCAGGAACGCGCCACCGGCAACGTCGACCCGGCCGAGCTCGCCAAGTTCGGCGCGCTCGCCCACCAGTGGTGGGATCCCGAAAGCGACATGTTCGGCCCGCTGCACCGCATGAACCCCTTGCGCCTGGCGCACATCGAACGGCTGGCCGGCGGCCTCGCGGGCAAGCGCGTGATCGACGTGGGCTGCGGCGGCGGAATCCTCGCCGAGTCGATGGCCGAGCGCGGCGCGAAGGTCACGGGCATCGACCTCGCGGAAAAGTCCCTGAAGGTGGCGACGCTGCACCGGCTGGAAAGCGGCGTGGAGGTCGACTACCGCCTGGTGTCGGCCGAGGACGCCGCGCGGGCCGAACCGGGAGCCTACGACGTCGTCACCTGCATGGAGATGCTCGAGCACGTGCCCGACCCGTCGAGCACGGTGCGCGCCTGCGCCACGCTCGCGAAGCCCGGTGGGTGGGTGATCTTCTCGACCATCAACCGCAACGCGAAGTCCTTCCTGTTCGCGATCGTCGGCGCCGAGTACGTGCTGCGGCTGCTGCCGCGGGGAACGCACGAGTACGCGAAGTTCCTCACGCCCTCGGAGCTCGCCGCGCACTGCCGCGCGGCGGGCCTCACGACGGCCGACGTCACGGGCCTCGCCTACAACCCGCTCACCAAGGCGTTCGCCCTCGGGACCGACGCCGGCGTGAACTATTTCCTCGCCGCGCGCCGCGACTGACGCGCGCGGCCGACCGACGAGCCGGCCCCCTGCCATGAACGGCGCCATCCGCGCAGTCCTTTTCGACCTCGACGGCACGCTGGCCGATACGGCGCCGGACATGGCGCGCACGGTGAACGCCATGCGCGAGGCTCGCCGCCTCCCGCCGGTTTCCATCGACGTGGTCCGGCCGCACGTCTCCAAGGGCGCGCGCGGAATGATCGGCGCCGCGTTCGGCGTGGGTCCGGAGGACGCGCAATTCCCCGCGATGCGGGAGGAATTCCTCGCGGTCTACGCCGACAACCTGTGCGTGGACACGCGCCTCTTCCCGGAAATGGACGAGCTCCTCGGCCGCCTGGAGGACGGCGGCCTTGCGTGGGGCGTGGTGACCAACAAGTTCGAGCACCTCGCGCGCTCCGTGATTGACGGCCTCGGGCTCGCCTCGCGCGCGGCCGTGCTCGTGGGCGGCGACACCTGCGCGCGCGCCAAGCCGTTTCCGGACCCCTTGCTGCATGCCGCGGAGCGGCTCGCGCTCAGGCCCGCCTCGATCCTCTACGTGGGCGACGACGAGCGCGACGTCCAGGCGGCGCGGGCTGCAGGCATGCCGGTGGTGGCCGCCGGCTACGGCTACCTGGGCGACGGTCCCGGTCCCGCCCGCTGGGGCGCCGACGGGGTCGTGGGGTCGCCCGCCGAAATCGCGCGCTGGGCGGGGCTCTAGGCGCTTGAAGCGGGGCGATCGCGCCCCCATATGGGAATAGCGAGTAAAATCGCGACTGCAAGACCCCGATTTCAGGGGGCGACTTGGTTTCGACAGGTGCAGTGAAGCAGGCAGGGCATGCCGAGCGCCAACGTCTCGTAAAACCGCTGGAATCGCAAACTTAACTGCGAACGACGAAACGTACGCCCTGGCCGCTTAATACCGGCCAGCTCCGCACCAGTTTTTCCATGGGTTGGGCCAGTTCACCGGCAGCGGAGTCATAAACATGGAATCGGAATTCATCGCGTCACTTGGTGAAGACCTAAACCAATAGGTGGCTCGTGGGAAAGGCCGGGAGCTGGTTCGCGGCCGACTCGCTAAAGCAGAACAACCAGCTACGCATGTAGAACTGTTTGTGGAATGGCATCTGGACGCGGGTTCGATTCCCGCCGCCTCCACCA
>JAGRPO010000061.1 GCA_019449455.1 Betaproteobacteria bacterium
GCGGCTTGATCCACGACAAGTATCACGGCGAACCCGGTGGGAGACTGGTGGGCACGCGCCTGCAGAACCGTCCATGCGCTTCACCCACATTCCCGCCATCGCGTTCACCGTCGTCGCGCTCGCCTGGGCCGGCGCCGCCCCGGCCGCGGACAGGGAGCGCGGCCGCATCCTCTACGAAGCCCGCTGCGGCGGCTGCCACGCCGAAAGCGTCCACGGGCGCGACAAGCGCGTGGCGACGGACTTCGAGGCGGTGGTCGGCTGGGTGCGGCGCTGGAGCGGGAGCCTCGGCCTCGGGTGGACCGACGATGAAGTGCGCGATGTCGCCGCCCACCTGAACGCCCGCTACTACCGGTTCGCCTGCCCGCCGGCCGACTGCCGCGCCACCGGCAGCCGCGACGCCGGAGGGCCCCGCTACGCGTTGGACGGCCGTTCCCGATGAAGGTAACTTGAGGGGCGCGAACAGCGCCCGGGGAGAATCCGAGATGTTCGAATCCGCAGAAATCGGCCACAAGCTGAAGAAGTCCGAGTACAAGCGCGAGGAGCCGCAGCTGCGCCAGGAGCTCCTGCGCGCGCAATACGATCTCCTCGACAACGGCAGGTTTCCCGTCATCATCCTCGTGAACGGGGTCGACGGCGCGGGCAAGGGCGAGACCGTCAACCTCTTCAACGAGTGGATGGACCCGCGCCACATCCACACGCACGCCTTCGGGGCCATGACGGACGCCGAGCGCGAGCACCCGGAGATGTGGCGCTTCTGGCAGGCGCTGCCCCCCAAGGGCCGCATCGGCATCCTCTTCGGCTCCTGGTACACCGACCCGATCCTCAAGCGCGTGATGGGGCACGAGAAGCGCGCCGAGTTCGAGCGCCGCCTCGAGGGCATACGGCACTTCGAGCGCATGCTGACCGCCGAGGGCGCGCTCATCCTGAAGCTCTGGTTCCACCTGTCCAAGCCCGCCCAGAAGAAGCGGTTCAAGGAGCTCATGGCGAGCAAGAAGACGTCCTGGCGCGTGGGCCCCGGCGACTGGGAGCGCTTCAAGCACTACGACGAGTTCGTCGACGTCTGCGAGGACGCGCTGCGCGACACGAGCACGGGGGAAGCGCCGTGGCAGGTGATCGAGGGCTCGGACCCCGAGTACCGCTCGCTCACCGCCGGCAAGCTCCTGCTGGAGGCGCTCAACGCGCGGCTCAAGGGGAAGGCGCCCAAGGTGTCGCCCGCGGCCCCGCCGCCCAAGCCCGCCATCGACAAGAAGAACATCCTCAACAGCCTCGACTACACGCGCACCCTCAAGCCCAAGGCGTACGACAAGCGCCTGGAGAAGGCGCAGGCGCGGCTCAACCAGCTCACGCGCGACAGGAAGATGCAGGAGCGCTCGCTGGTGCTGGTGTTCGAGGGGATGGACGCCGCCGGCAAGGGCAGCACGATCCGGCGCATGACGCGCGCGATGGACGCGCGCTTCTACCGCGTGATCCCGGTGGCCGCCCCCACCGACGAGGAGCGCGCGAAGCCCTACCTGTGGCGCTTCTGGCGGCACATCCCCGGCCACGGCAAGGCCGTCATCTTCGACCGGTCGTGGTACGGACGCGTGCTGGTCGAGCGGGTCGAGGGCTTCTGCTCGGATGCGGACTGGATGCGCGCCTACCCGGAGATCAACGACTTCGAGGGGCAGCTCGCCGACGCCGGCGCCATCATCGCCAAGTTCTGGATGGCGGTCACGCCGCAGGAGCAGCTGCGGCGCTTCAAGGAGCGCGAGAAGATCGCCTACAAGCGCTTCAAGATCACCGAGGAGGACTGGCGAAACCGCAAGAAATGGCCCCAGTACGAGCGCGCCATCTGCGACATGATCGAGCGCACGTCGACGGAGGTCGGGCCGTGGAACCTCATCGCCGGCAACGACAAGCTGCACGCGCGCGTGAGCGTCGTCGAGGCGCTCTGCGACCGCATCGAATCGGTCCTGTGAGCCGGGCTTGAGCGCGACGAGCCTCTTCCGCACGGAGGTCTTCACCGCGATGGTGGTGGCCCTCGTGCTGGGGCTCGTGCTGCTGGCGCTTCGCCCGAGGGACCGCGTGAGCACGCGCAACGCCCTGGTCCTGCTCGTGTTCTGCGCGGTGGCCGCGGCCGCCGACACCGCCATCGGCTCGATCGGGGGACGCACCTTCGCCGGCATCCTCGCCGACGCCGCCACGGTGCTCGTGGGCGTGGTGCTCATCCGCATGGTCGGGATCCTCGTCTTCCGCATCGTCCTGCCCGCCGTGCGCGCCGCGCCGGCGCGCATCGTCGAGGACCTCGTCACCGCCGGCCTCATGGTCGCCTGGGGCCTGGTGTGGCTGCGCGTGGCGGGCGTCGACCTGGGCAGCCTCATCACGACCTCGGCGGTCATCACCGGCGTGGTCGCCTTCTCGATGCAGGAGACACTGGGCAACATCCTCGGGGGCATCGTGCTGCAGCTCGACCAGTCGATCCGCGTGGGCGACTGGATGAAGGTCGAGGAGACGAGCGGCCGCGTGGTCGAGATCCGCTGGCGCTACACGGCCGTCGAGACGCGCAATCGCGAGACGGTCGTGATCCCCAACGGCTGGCTGGTGAAGAACCGCTTCACGCTGGTCGGCTCGCGCGCCGACCCCTCGCCCCTTTGGCGCCGGTGGCTCTGGTTCGAGCTGGACGCCCTGCAACCGCCGCTGCGCGTCTGCGAGGTGCTCGTCAAGGCGGTGACCGACGCCGACATCCCGAACGTCGCCCGCGACCCGGGGCCGACGGCCGTGCTCATGAAGGTCGAGAGCGGGATCGGCCGGTATGCGCTGCGCTATTTCCTCGACGACCCGAGGCCGGACGACGTCACGGACTCGATCGTGCGCGCGCACGCGCTCGCGGCCCTGACGCGGCACAACATGCCCATCGCCGCGCCGCGGGAGGAGCGCCTGCTCATCAAGGACAACGAGGCGCACCGCGCGGCGCTGCACATGAAGGAGCTGGCGCGGCGCGAGGCGGCGCTCGCCCGCGTGGACCTGTTCGCGCCGCTTTCGGAAGCCGAGCGCGCGGAACTCGCCGAGCACCTCGTCTACGCCCCCTTCGTGAAGGGCGACACGATCACGCGCCAGGGATCGGTGGCGCACTGGCTCTACCTCGTCGTGGGCGGCGAGGCGGACGTGTGGATCGAGGCCGGCGGCGAGCGCACCCACGTGGCGACGCTCATTCCCGGCAACGTCTTCGGCGAGATGGGCATGATGACGGGCGAGCCCCGCCGCGCCACCATCACGGCGAGGAGCGACATCGAGTGCTACCGGCTCGACAAGGCGGGTTTCGAGAAGGTGCTGCGCTCGCGCCCGGACATCGCGGGCGAGATGTCGCGCGTCCTGGCCACCCGCCAGACCGAGCTCACCGGCCGGCGGGAGCCGGCGGAGTCCGGCGGCAAGAAGGGCGCCCGCGACGACATCCTGGCGCGCATCCGCGGCTTCTTCGGGCTGGATGCCTAGGCGGCGACGGCGAGGCGGATGCGATTGCGCCCGAAGAGGTAGGCGTAGTCCGTGTCGGTGGTGAGTCCGTGCGCGAGCAGCACGCCCAGCCCGCCCTCGCGGCGCGTGCCGGCGAGCGCCTCGAGCATCTCGCGCGTGGCCGCGGCGAAGGGATTGAAGGGCGCCGCCTGGTCCTCGTAGGTCATGCGGATCGCGCCGCCCTGCGCCTCGAGCGTGATCCAGACGGGCGCGTCGGAGCCTCCCCGATGGCCGTGCTTCACCGTGTTGAGGAAGAGCTCTTCCACCACGAGGTTCAGCTTCAGGCAGGACTTGCGCTCGACGCCCGCGCCCGCGCAGAAATCCTCGAGGAATGCGCGCGCGTCCCGCAGGGAGCCCTGCCGGGACGCAAACATGCCTACCCTGGTTGTGATCGCGTTCACATCCGTGCCTTTTCGGGCATTATAGGATGGTTCCACACCCCATCCCGCACCCTCAAGGAGTCGATCATGCGGAACACGTGGATTGTCGCCATCGCCCTGTCGTTCGCGGCTCCGGCCCTTGCGAACGACATCGGCCAGGTCAAGGTCGCCAAGGGCGCCGTGCAGGTCGAGCGCGCGGGCAAGCGCGTGGCCGCGACGGTCGGCATGCCGGTGCGCACGTCCGATGTGCTGGTCACGGGCGCCGACGGCTCCGCTGGCGTGACCTTCTCCGACAACAGCCTCGTCTCGGTCGGCCCGAACAGCGTCTTCGCCATCGACAAGTACCGGTTCGACTCGACCACCCACGTGGGCGAGTTCGAAGGGTCGCTTCGCAAGGGCAAGCTCGCGGCCGTGTCGGGCAAGATGGTCAAGCAGACCCCCGAATCGATGAAGATCCGGACGCCCTCCTCCGTCATGGCGGTGCGCGGCACGGAATTCGTGGTCGAGGTGAAGGAGCCGGCCGCGGCGCCCGCCGCGCGCTGAGCCCGCAAGGCCCGATGCGCCTCGCCGCGGCCGCGATCCTGGTCCTTGCCGTGGCGGGCTGCGCCGATGCGCCGGGGCCTCGCATCCCCGTCGGCCCCGAGTTGTTCGCGGTGATTCCCGGCCCGACGGGCCACGTGGGGTCGATCGTTGTTCGCTCCGGCGGCGACGAGAAGGTCCTCGACCAGGCCTATTCGGCCAGCCGGGTGAAGGCCGACGGCAGCACCGAAGCGGCCAGGCTTTCCCCCGACGAGGTCGCGCGTTCCTTCGGCGGGACGATCCAGGCGCTTCCCGGGCGCCCGGCGTCGTTCCTGCTCTACTTCCGCGAGGGCAAGGACGAGCTCACGCCCGTCTCGCGCGTCGAGCTGGAGAAGGTCTTCGCGGAGCTCAAGCGCCGCCCGGCGCCCGACATCGTGGTGATCGGGCACACCGACACCGTCGGCAACCTCGCCTTCAACGACAGGCTCTCGCTCGCCCGGGCGGAGCGGCTGCGCGAGATGATGGTGGAGCTGGGCATCCCGCCCGAGCGCATCCAGGCCGCGGGGCGCGGCAAGCGCGAGCTCCTGGTGCAGACCGACGACAACGTCTCCGAGCCGCGCAACCGCCGCGTGGAGATCAGCGTCCGCTGAGCTCGCCTTCCGGTCCGTTCCAGCGGACGGCGAGGAGCGTCAGGTCGTCGGCGAGTTCCGCGCCCGCCGAGAATCGAAGGACGTCGTCGCGCACGCGCGTCACGATCGCCGCCGCATCCGGATCGTCCCCGAGCCAGTCGAGCGAAGTGCGCAGCCGCTCGGAGCCGAAGAACTGCCTGGCCATGTTCATCGCCTCGGTGGCTCCGTCCGACAACGCGAAGAGCCACTCCCCGCGCGCCAGCGCGCGTCGCGCCGACGGATACGAGTAGGCATCCAGCACGCACAGCGGCGGCCCCCCGGAGGCGTCCAGGCGCTCGGCGCGCCCGCGCGGCCGGTGCGACCACACCGGCTCGTGGCCCGCGTTGGCGAACTCGAGCTCGCCGCTCTCGAGGTCGAGCACGGCCGCCATCGCCGTCACGAAGAGCGATTCCGGATTCTCGCGGCGGATCTCGTCCTGCGCGCGCGTGAGGACCGCGCCCACGGAACCTTCCACGGTGAGCGCGGCGCTCTTGAGGATGGATTTCACCGACGCCATGAAGAGCGACGCCGGCAGCCCCTTGCCGGAGACATCCGCCACCACGAAGAAGAAGCGCCGGTCGTCGAGCATGAAACAGTCGTAGAAGTCGCCGCCGACCGTGCGCGCGGGCTCGAGGATCGCGGCCACGTCCACGCGACGCTCCCCGGCGAAGATGTCCCGGGGATCCGGCAGCAACCCCATCTGGATGCGCTTGGCGGCGTCGAGCTCGCCGGCCATGCGCGCGGCCTGCTCGCGAAGCTGCTGGCGCTGGCGCTGCGCCTCGGCGAGGGAGCCGGCCTGCATCACGCCGAAGACGGCCATGGCCCCGAGGGCCGGGCCCACCGGGTCGAACAGCAGCCCCGCGTAGCGAAACGCCAGCGCGCCCGCGCCGAGCAGGACGGCGATGCCGGCGGCGAGGAGCGCCGCGGAGCGCTGGGCGTTCGAGCGCGGGACGAGCACGAACAGCCCCAGTCCGAACGCCACGAGCAGGGCCGCCTCGATATTCGGGGCGAGGTCGATGCGGCGCAGGAAGCTTCCCTCGAGGATCGCCTCGGCCGTCTGGGCGTGATTCTCGACGCCGAAGACCGTCTCGCCCAGCGGCGTGGTCACCAGGTCGACGAGCCCGAGGCCCGTGAAGCCGATCACGACGAGCTTGCCCTCGAGCTGCGACACGTCGAACGAGCCGTCGAGAATGCCGGCGGCGGACACGAAGCGCGACCGGTCCGAGTGGCCGTAGCGGACATAGGCCCGGCCGTCGGACTGGGCGGGAACGGCGTAGTCGCCGAAGCGCAGCTCGATCGTCCCGCCGGGCGCCCGCGCGACCGTGAGGGGCGCCTGCAGCGCGACGCGGATCATCTCCACCGCGAGCGTGGGCACGGCGGCCTCGTCGAAGCGCGCGATCAACTGCAGCCGGCGCGCCACCCCGCCCTCGAGGTCGAGGCTGTAGAGCCCGTGGCCAGCCGCGCCGGCGTCGATCTCCGGAACGTTGCGCAGGTGCCCCGGAAAGGCGCGAAGCCCGTCGCCCGCGCCGTCGAGGAAACGGACCGGCGGCGCGCGCGGCGGACCCGCGAATCGCGCATCGCGCGTCTCGAGCCCGGCCACCCCGAGAACCGACGGCACCTCCGCGAGCGCCGTGCCCAGCATGTCGTCGTTGGATGGCATCCCCTTCAGCCTCGCGGCGATCTCGGGCGCCTTGCCCTCCAGGCGGGCGGCCAGGACCGCGGGCGAGTAGCGGTCGGGCTCCGGGAAGAAGATGTCCATCCCGATGACCAGCGGGCGCGCCTTCGCGATGCGCGAGACGAGATCGGCCACGCGATCGCGCGGCCATGGCCACTGGCCGTGGATGGCGAGCGCCCTCTCGTCGATATCGACCACCACCACCTGGTCGGAAACCCGGTCGCGGGGCATGAGGCGCTGCCAGCCGTCGAAGACGAAGCTGCGCAGGCGCTCCACCGGCGGCGGTTCGGTGAGCAGCAGGAGGGAAAGCGCGGCCAGGAGGGCGAGCGCGGCGACGCGAAACGCGCCGGAGGCGCTCAGGGCTCGATCTCCAGCCCGTCGTATGCCGCGGAGACCTTGAGCGGCTCGCCGGAGCGCGTGAGCTCCTCGAAGCGGCGAGCCTCCTTCAACAGCCCCTCGAGCGTGGCGTCGTCGTTCGCGGGCTCGTGGTGGAAGAGGACCAGGTGGCGGGCGTTGGCCATCTGGCAGAGCTCGACGCCCACGATGTTGCTCGAATGCCCCCAGTCCGCCTTCACGCTGATCGCGTCCGCCAGCGCGTACATCGCGTCGAAGATCACCACGTCGGCGTCGCGGAAGAAGGCCGCGAAGCCCTCGGCCTCGGCGCGGTTCTCGAGCTTGTGCTCGGAATCGGTCGAGTAGACGACGCGCTTGCCGTCCTTCTCGAACCGGTAGCCGAAGGAATCCCCCGAGTGGAGCTGCAGGTGCGGCGTTACCGTGAGGCCCGACACCTCATGGGGCGTGTCGGGCTCGAGCTTCACGAACTCGATCGACGCGGCGAGCTGCGAGAAGGCCACGGGGAAGCACGGCGCGGCCTGCTGCAGGCGGAAGGCCTGCTCGCAGACGTCGTGGCAGCTGTGGATGCGGATCGTGGTGCCGGGAACGTAGGCCGGCCCGAAGAAGGGAAAGCCCATGATGTGGTCCCAGTGCACGTGCGACATGAACACGTTCACCGTGGCCGGCCGCCGCGACTGCTTCGCGAGCACGTGCACGCCGAAGGGGCGGGCGCCGCTGCCCATGTCGCACACGAAGTATTCCTCGCCGCCCAGGTCGAGCTCCACGCACGGCGTGTGGCCGCCGAAGGTGTGCGTGATCGAGAAGTCGAGCTCGGTCGAGGCGAAGGCGTGCGCCTCCTCGTACGAGGCGAACGTGCGCCCCGACGCCTCGACGAGCGCGCGCGCGAGCTTGTCGCGGATGTCGTACGAGGTGAGGGCCACCGGGATGGAGCCGCGGGTACCCCAGAAGCGGATGCGCATGGTCATGTCAGGTCGAAGGCCGCCGCGGCCTCGCTGGAAGCGGCCGCGAGCGCCTCGCGGACGGTGGGAAATACCTGGAAGACCATGTTGAAGTGGCTGATCTCGAATATCTCGGCGACCATGGGCTGCAGGGCCGCCATGAAGATCCGCCCGTGCTGCGCCTTCGCCTGGCGCGAGGCGAGCAGGAAGCAACGCAGCCCCGCGCTCGAAATGTACTCCAGGCCGCGGAGGTCGAGGATCACCGCGCCCCCGTCGTGGGCGGATCGCTCGACGTGCACCATGAGGTCGGCACGGAAGGCTTCGCAGTTGTCCTGGTCGAGCCTGCCGGCAACCCCCAGGACGAGCGCATTCGCGTAACTGCGTACCTGGAGAGCCATTTTTCTGGTTGTGGGGCGGAATCGTCTCCTATTGTCGGGGACGACCGGGGGAAGGGCAAGCCAACCGTTGCGAACGGCGTCACGGCGCGTAACATGCGCTCGACTGCCTTCCCCGAAGCCGACCCTTGCCCAACCGGCGCCAGTTCCTTGCCTCGCTCACCCTTCCAGCCGCGCTTCCGCTGGCGGGCTGCTGGAAGCAACTGGGCCTCGTGAACCCCTGCGCCAATGCCGGCGACCCGGGGCACCGGGTGGACCCGGCCCTGGCGGCCCAGGCCTGGGCCGGCCTCGATCCGCGCAAGGTCCTCGACCTGCACGTGCACGTCGCCGGCGAAGGCACCGGCGCCGGCGACCCGTGGGTCAACCCGGCGATGAAATCCCTCGCCAACCCGTTCTCGTACGCGCACTTCGCGCTCATGGCCAACGCCGCCTGCCTCGGGAGCGACCCGGCCAACTGGAGCAGCCGGTACGTGAGCCGGCTGCACGCCCTGGCCGACGAGTTCCCCGGCGGCGCGCGCTTCCTGCTCCTCGCCCTGGACGGCTACCGCGGCGAGGACGGGAAGCTCGACCGCAAGCGCACGGTGTTCCTCGTCCCCGACGAACACGTCGCCCGCATCGCCCGCGCCAATCCCGGCCGCTTCCTGTGGTGTGCTTCCGTGCACCCCTATCGCGAGGACGCGATCGAGAGCCTGCGGGCGGCGGCGGCCCAGGGCGCGCGCGCGGTGAAATGGATCCCCTACTTCATGGGCATCGACCCCGCGAGCCCGCGATGCCGCCCGTTCTACCGGGAGCTCAGGCGCCTTCGCCTGCCGCTCATCACGCACGGCGGCTGGGAGCACGAGCTGGTGGAAGGCGGCGTTCAGGACTACGGCAATCCCCTGCGGCTTCGCGCGGCGCTGGAGGAAGGCGCCACGGTGATCCTGGCGCACTGCGGGATCCAGGGCGACTTCGCCGACCTCGACCGGCCGTCCTCGCGCCTGCCCGTGCCGAGCTTCGAGCTCTTCGCGCGCCTCATGGACACGCCGGACTACCGCGGCCGGCTGTACGGGGACCTGTCCGCGGTGGTGCAGGGCGGGCGGCAGCCGGGCGCGCTCGCCACCCTCATCGCGAAGCACGAGTGGCATCCACGGCTCGTGAACGGCTCCGACTACCCGGGCCCGGGCATCGTCGCGGTGATGGGCATGAAGGCGCTGGTGGAAGAAGGCGTGCTCGCCGTGAAGGATGCCGAGCGGCTGTGGCACATCCAGGACCACAATCCACTGCTCTTCGACTTCTACCTCAAGCGCTGCCTTTCGTGGAAGGGCGAGCGGTGGCCGGCTTCGGTGTTCGAGGCGGGGCGGGTATTGCGCACCGGCTGACCGACCGTTCGACGCCAACTACATCCAGAACGCCGCGATGATCCGGGTCACGTGTGGCGGAATCGTGATCGTCTCGGGCATTCCACCACCTTTCACTGGCTCGTAGTGGATGAACGACTTGTCGGGCGAGGCGATGAAAAGCTCACCGATGGGCGACACATCGCCTACCAGCTCCGTCCATAACGTGGTGGGAAGGGTGGTGCCACGGAAGCGAGGAGCGGAGGGCCAGCCGGTCGACGCGATGTCTACGACGATCGATCCGCCCAGCGTCCCCGTGAACGTCCTCACCACCTCCTGCCCGGTATGAGACTCGACTCCCGGACCGCTAAACGTGTAGTTCGTCGTCCTGCTGTCATCGACCTGCTGAACCATGTCGCAGTCCTCAGGCCGCGTTCCGCCGTTCGATGCGGTGTGGCGGTAAACGTCGTGACCGGTGATTTCTATCGTGCAATTCCTGCATTTCGGGTCGGCACCCACCCCGGGACGGCTCTCGTAGTTGCGCCTGAGTGCACCATCCGCCATGACGAATCGCTTCTCCTCGAGCGTGTAATCCGTTTTCGCTTCGGTAGAGTGCATCTCGCTGGTGATGTCGTAAGGGCAGGAATTCTTCGGCGTCACCGTGGTCGAACCGGTCGCGGAATAGCTCCTCGTGTCCTCGTGCTCGAAGTTGCCCTCCTGTCGCCAGGTCCGCAGCTCGCCACCGATCCAATCTACGATCTCGTCGAACATGCGATTGGTCGACTTGCCGCTGCGCACCCTGGAGCACGAGACGGCAATAGTCGAGTCCGGGGGTGTTCCACCACTGGAGGATGAGCACTGGTCGCCCGTATTGACACTCGACAAACTGACATTCTGAGGGATCCCTTCCCCGGGAACGAAGGCCACCGACAAGGACTTGCCGGGGGTGATTCGCAGCTCGCCGTGAAAGAGGACACCGACATTGGTCCCGTCCGAACTGCTGTAGAAGCCACTGACGCGCGTCCCGTCGGGCGAGATGAACAGTTTGCCTTCCCTGAAGCCCCAGTAGCCGGTAAACCACGACGGAATGGACGGCAGGGGAATCACGGCGGAGTCAGTGGATGTCGAACCATCGGCGTTCGTCACCCGGCGAACATACCTTAGCTTGCCATCGGTTCCGGCCGTGTTGACGTCGGTGATGGTGATGTCGAAATCGGCATTGTCCTCGGGAGAACGCGCTTTCCAGGCAGCCTCGACGTAGTCCCCCCTCCAGACGAGCTTGCCTGCCACATCCCGGGTGTAGACCAATGGGCGAACGTAGCTTCCGGCAAAGACGGAAACGCTCTGGGTCTCATAGCTCGGGACGATCCCGACGCTGACCGTGGCCTGGCGAATGTGCGCGAGCTTGGGGATCGAGGGCCGACCGTAGTACCACTGGTTCACTACGGAGACGTAGACGGGGTCCAGGTCCTGGAACTGGTCCGCGGGAAAGCGATAGTCCGTGTATTTGAGCACCCCCGCCGCATCGTAGCCGTTGAGCTGACGCATGCCGCGGGAATCGACCTTCAAGGTGAGGACGCGGTTGTAGGCGTCGAGGCCGGCGATGTAGAGCGAGCTGGGCTTGGGGGCCTTCACGACCTTCGCGGCGACCGCGCCCACGAAACCCTGGGCCTCGGATGCCTTCTCCTCGCCCATGTCGCCACGGAACACGAGGACATATTCGCCCGGAGTCCTGGCATCGGCAGGCGTAACGAAATCCGCCGTCACCGGGAGGTCCTGCCCGCTCCCGAGCTCGGCTCCCGGGACAGAAGCGGTTTGCCAGACCACGTCGCTTCCGTCCGCCCGCTTCACGGGCTTGCGCAAGCCGTCGTGTCGGTCGTAGTAAAGCTCGAAAATTCCGCGCATGGATTCCGGACCGAGGTTGCGGATCAGAAGCCCGTTCGCCTGACCGTTGTCCTTGACCAGGTCAATACGGCCGCGGAAGAAGGAATCCAGCAGCCCTGCAGAATACGCGACAGCACGCGGAACCAGCAGCGCGGCCTGGTCGTCGTACACGAAACGATTGAGCATATAGAACACCCGATTGCCGAAATTCGCGGAGAAGGTGCTCTCGGCAGTCATTCGAATTGTGGCTACGGTTCCCGCCTGGGTATCGGGCGAGGTAATTGATCGTCGTTCCGGGCAATGCCTCCCCCTGCGAGGCCAGCACCTGGTAGTCCCCGGCGTTGCTCGTGGGCCTCGGAAATTCACGCGCCATTCGGGAGCCGAAGTTTCGCTCCTCCGTGAAGAATCCCCGGTTGCTGTAGTTGGCCAGTCCCTTGCCTTGAAGCGAATCGATTCCCTTTCCGGTGCTCCAGTGGTCGGCGTAGCGATTGAAGGCCGGGGCCGGGTGACTGCCGAAGTCCAGAGGTGCTAGCGTCACTGTCGTCCCGTCGATCTTGTACCCGCGCTCCGAGCCCCCGTGCGCTCTCGCCTCGATATAGGCTTCGAAGATACTGCCCGAATGCGGCTCATTCCTCGTATGTTGCGGCTGGGCCATGTCCTGGAGCAGATGCATGGCGTCACCAAGCGAGCGAAACGTCGTGGCCCACCAAGCCTTGCGCGTCGCGTCATCGGGAACCTGCCCCGAAGGAACCCGCCCTGAAAGGGCGTAATACATGGCCTGGCGCGCGTCCACGATCGAAAAGTGGTTTCTCCTGGCCGTGTCGACAACACCGCCTTGGCCGATTGAATCCGCTCGACCCAGAGCCCAATCCGGCGCACGGTCGCCGTAAAACGGGAAGCGACCCAGTCCCCGGTCGGCGATCGGGTCGTAGAAGTGGTTCAGCGGTCGCTCGATGTCTCCGTAGGGGTCGTCCCTCGGGTTGCACCCCTCGAGGAAATTCCGCGCCTCGTACTTGATGGCAAGGCAACCGGTCAAGGCGACGTCGTCTTCACGAATGGCTCCCCGCATGAGCCAGCCGATCACGGATTGCTCGTGCACAAGATCGGGCATTCTGTCTGCCTCGAACTTGCTTGCGGTCCGTTCCCTGGGGGCCACCGCGGTCCCATCGAAGTATCGCGCCCCAATGACCGCAGTCGATGAAACGTCCACACCAAGATCCTTCGACAGAGACGAGTCGCGAAGCAGAACTGAGCGAGCGACGGCATTGTGGGTCAGCAACGCGTGCGAGCGCAGTTCGTATGCAAGCGCAATATTGCTTGCGGCGAACAAGACAGTGAGCAGGCCAAAGACGCGAATGGCCTTCATTTTTTCTTTCTCTTCCGTTCTTCGTGGAAAGCCCGTTCCGTCTCGATCGCCCTTTCATGTCGCCTGAGACTGAACATGAATCCGCCGGGACGGAATATGGGATGAGGCGTCACGACAAGCGTGGCCGATTCTTCATCGAGTGCGCCATAGAGCGGAGTGAGAATCCTCACGATGTCATCGCTCGGTCCACAGGTCTTGAGAGAACCGAACCCGCTCAATAACTGCGCCCGCTCATCCCCCGTCCCCTTGAATGGCTTCATCGAGACGAGCTTGTCGTCGAAGGGCTTGGAACCATCACGCTGGTAGCCGGCCTTGTAGGCAAAGACGCTTCGGTCATCGCCGTACAGAACGCTCGTGAAGCCTCCGGCGAAACGGTAGCGCCCCTGACTGTCCGATTTCACGATGTCGACCTTCGCGCAGCCCGTCCGGCTTCCGACCCCATCGCCGCCATGTGTCGTCCATTCCGAAATCACGAAGGCATCGGGAATGGGCTTGGCGGTACTGGTATCGATCACCACACCCTCCAGCGGAAGGTAGGGCCCGCAACTGGCAATCAACGGCGCAACGAGAAGTATCAATGTGGCCGGAAAGCGAAATCGCTTCATGATGCTTGTATCCTCAGAATTGCCGTATGCGCCAGACGCCGTCCTGTCCGAGAACCAGATACACCAGAAACACCCGACGGCCATTCGACGTATCGCGAACAATGACGTATTCGGCAAAGTCCCCAAATATCGTTCCGTCGGCTATCGTGCCAAGTTTGCCGGCGATTGTGGGGAGATCGGGCCCCATCTCCTGGAACATTTCGCGGTATCGTTCGACCATCCCGCCGTCGTAGGCGAGCAACGCGCCTTCGACATCGCCAGACCTGAGCTTCGCGATCATCCCCAGGATGATCTCCTGAAGTTTTCTGTCCAGGTCTTGCACCCGCTGGACTACCACCGGCATGGTCCACGTGTAATATCCGCCCGCATAGTCGTTGAGCGTAATCCTCGTGTTGTAGATTCCCGGCGTGGTGAAAGTGTAGGTCGCGGTGGTCTCGAATCCATAGAGCGTTTGATCCACGATCCCGTCGCCGTCGAAGTCGATCTGTGTCTGGGCCGAAATGCGGTCCGGAATGGTCGGCACCCGCACCTCGACGGGGAAGGGGGCGATCCCCGATCGCGGCGAGATATCGAGATCGACAAGCGGCGGAGTCCCGGTTGTCACGGCGAGCGAGACCGACGTGGAGGCGCCGTCCTGGGATCGACCGCTGACGGTGATGGGGTTCGTTCCAACTTCAAGGGGAATGACCGCGACGAATCGGTTGCCGTATGTGCTTGCGACCACCCCGTTGACAGAGATTCCTGTGTTCGCAGGGCCATCGAACGTCCCGACCACCGAGATCCGGCTGCCGGTGGCGCTCGCCCCATCCGCAGGGCTGGTCACGACTATCCGTACGTCGCTTGCTAGCGTGAGTCGGACCGCTGCAGTGGCGCGATTGCCCGCCGCGTCAACAGCGGCGAGGGTGAAAGTGTTGAGACCGCTCCGCAGCGTCACAGGAAACGCGAAGCTCGTCCCCTCGACGCTCGCTGAGACCCCTTCGCCGGCCAGCGTGATCGTGGCCGCTTCGTCGACGCTGCCCGAGATCGAAAGGGAGGGGGTCGTGGCAGTGCTCCCGTCGGCGGGGGAAAGCGCGATGAACCGCGGCGGCGTGGTGTCGATCGTGAATCGCGAAACGGCCGGCGCCGACGCGTTCCCGAAACGGTCGGAAACCCGCACTTCCAGAAGGTTGGCTCCTTCCGGAAGCCGCGCGGCGGGAATATAGGTCGCTTCTCCCGTCGACGGATTGTAGGAGAAAGGGGTGGCCGATGGCGCTCCATTCAGGGTTGCCGAAAGCTGGTATCCGGCGAACGCGTCGAACGCGAAGCCGCAAGGCGCACCGGAGCAATCCGCACCGTACCGAAGGACAAGCGACGGATTGGCGATGGCGGTGAGGATGCCGTCGGCGGGAGAGACGATCGACACCGTGGGCACCAGCTTGAGCGGCGCGATCGCCAACGATTCGGGGTTCTTCGCCAATGGCACCGTCGCGAGCAGCGTGCCCTCGGAATCCAGTCGGCTCGCGCTTCCATTGTGGATCGCCCACAGGCTCCCGGTCGCCGATTCGAAGGACAGTCCGACGACGTCCTTGATGCCGGCCGCCTTCAGGTCGACCGATCGCGCGATCGTGCCATCGGAGCGCAGGACACGGAGCTTGTCGTTTCCGGCGACCCACACCGCCCCCGACCTGCCATCGAGCGCAATGGCGTCGGTCTTGTCGGGAAGCGCGACCGACAGGAGCGTCGAGGAAGGGTTCGCGGGATCGAACCGGATGAGGCTCTTCTCGCCCGCAAGCCAGATCCGGCCTCCCAGCGAATCGACGGCAAGGAGCTTCGGTTCCGCGGTCGCGAGCGGATGAAGGTCGATGTTGGCGAGAAGCGCGCCCTGGGCCGAGTAGTGCCACAGTTCCTTGTTGCCCAGCACCCAGAGCGAGCCATCGAGCCCGGCGCCCACCGCACGGGCCTTGTTTCCGTCGAAGGCGAAGGCGGTTGGGGACCGGTCGGGGAGGGCCACCCGGACGAACGCATCCTTGCCCACCACCCAGAGGTGTCGGCCGCGCGGGTCGAGCGCCAGGAA
>JAGRPO010000331.1 GCA_019449455.1 Betaproteobacteria bacterium
CCCGACGCGGTGGTCACGGACGCGGGCAGCACGAAGGCGGACGTCGTCGCCACGGCCGCGGCGGAGCTGCGCGACCGGATGCCGAGATTCGTCCCCGGCCACCCGATCGCGGGGCGCGAGTCGAGCGGCGTGGATGCGGCGGTCGCCGAGCTCTTCCGCGGCGCGCGCGTCGTGCTCACGCCGGAACCCGCGACCAACCCGGAGGCCACCGCGCTCGTTCGCGCGTGCTGGGAGGCATGCGGGGCGCGCGTGACGGCGATGCCCGCCGAGGCGCACGACCGCATCTTCGCCTCCGTGAGCCACCTTCCGCACATGCTCGCCTTCGCCCTCGTCTCCGAGATCGTGTCGAGGCCCGACTCCGCCGAGCTGCTCGGGTTCGCCGCGGGCGGATTCCGGGACTTCACCCGGATCGCCGCCAGTTCCCCCGAGATGTGGCGCGACATCGCGCTCGCCAACCGCGAAGCGCTGCTGGAGGAGCTGGACCGGTTCGCGGCGCGCGCCGCGGTGTTCCGCGAGCTCGTGGCGAAGGGCGACGGGCCCGGCCTGCAGCGGCTCATGACGGAAGCGCGCAACGCCCGCCGCGCGTGGGCGGGCGGCAAGCGCAGCACCTCCGACGAGTGAACACCGCCGGGGCGCGGCCGGGGAACGGGCCGTCGACGGGAATGACCAATCAAGCGGCCAGCGACTAGACATGGAATATCTCGACCTTGCGCACGCTCACCGCGCCTCGGGCACCTTGCGCCTGCCCGGCTCGAAGAGCATCTCCAACCGCACGCTCCTGCTCGCGGCGCTCGCCGAGGGCACGACCCGGGTCCGGGGCCTCCTCGACTCCGACGACACCCAGGTGATGCTCGAGTCGCTTCGCCGCCTCGGCGTGCCGCCCGCGCCCGGCGAGCGCGACGGCGAATGGTCGGTGACCGGCGCGCCGGCCGGTTTTCCGGTGAAGGAGGCGTCGCTCTTCCTGGGCAACGCCGGCACGGCGTTCCGGTCGCTCACGGCGGTCCTCGCGCTGGGCGACGGGCGCTACCGGCTGGAGGGCGTGCCCCGCATGCACGAACGGCCCATCGGCGACCTGGTCGATGCCCTTCGGCAGGCGGGCGCCAGCATCGATTACATCGCCAAGGAGGGGTTCCCGCCCCTGGCGATCGGCCCGCGGCAGCGGCGAGCGGATGCCGTCGTGCGTGTCCGCGGCGACGTGTCGAGCCAGTTCCTGACCGCGCTCCTCATCGCGACCGGCGCGACCGGCGGGGGCGTGCGGATCGAGGTCGAAGGCGAGCTGATCTCGAAGCCGTACGTCGAGATGACGCTCGCGCTCATGGCGCGTTTCGGTGTCGCCGTGGCGCGCGAAGGCTGGGGCGCCTTCGTGGTTCCGGCGGGCGCCCGCTACCGCTCGCCCGGGGCGATCGACGTCGAGGGCGACGCCTCCTCGGCCTCCTATTTTCTCGCCGCCGGGCTGCTGGGTGGCGGCCCGCTGCGCGTCGAGGGCGTGGGACGGGCAAGCCTGCAAGGCGACGTTCGCTTCACCGAGGTGATCGAGGCCATGGGCGGCAAGGTCGTCTTCGGGGAAAACTGGATCGAGGTTTCGGGCCATCCCCCGCTCAAGGCCCTGGATGCGGACCTCAACAGGATTCCCGACGCCGCCATGACGGCCGCCGTCCTCGCGCTCTTCGCGAGCGGTCCCTCGCGGCTTCGCAATATCGCCAGCTGGCGCGTGAAGGAGACGGACAGGCTCACCGCGATGGCCACGGAGCTTCGCAAGCTCGGCGCCGGGGTGGAGGAGGGCGCCGACTACCTTCGCATCACCCCTCCCGCGGGCTTCGCCGACGCCGCGCCGGCGCCGGGGCGGGTGGCCATCGATACGTACGACGACCACCGGATGGCGATGTGCTTCGCCCTCGCGTCCTTCGGGCCCGTCCCGATCCGCATCAACGACCCGCGCTGCGTCTCGAAGACATTCCCGGAGTTCTTCGAGGCCTGGTCGCGCGTGGTCTCCGACGACGAGGTTCCCGTGATCGCCATCGACGGCCCCTCGGCCTCCGGCAAGGGCACGGTTGCCGAGCGAGTCGCGGCCTCCCTCGGGTTTCGCTACCTCGACAGCGGTGCGCTGTACCGGCTGGCCACGTTGCAGGCCTTGCGCCGGCAGGTATCGCTCGACGACCCCGACGCCCAGGCGTCCGCCGCCCGGGAGATGGAAATCTCCTTTAGCGACGGGAAGTTATGGCTGGATGGCGAGGATGTGACCGAGGCGGCGCGCACCGAGGCCGTGAGCGCGGCCACCTCCCGTGTCGCCGCCAGCCCGGCGGTTCGGCAGGCGCTGCTCGAGCGCCAGCACCGTTTCCGGCAGGCTCCGGGCCTCGTCGCGGACGGGCGCGACATGGGCTCCGTGGTGTTCCCGGACGCCGCCCTCAAGGTGTTCCTGACCGCGGACGTCGCGACCCGGGCGGAACGAAGGCATAAGCAGTTGATGGAAAAGGGAATGTGTGCAAAAATGCCGGACGTTGTGGAGGAACTCCGGCAGCGTGACACGCGCGACAGCTCCAGGCCCGTGGCACCGCTAAAGCATTATCCCGACGCGCTTTTTCTCGATACGAGCCATCTCACCATCGACCAAGCGGTCGAGCAGGTGCTGGCGTGGTACCGGGAACGCGCCCGCGGATAGCGCCCATTCTCCCCGACGGGGCCAAAAGCCCAAGGGTGTCAATCGGTTAGGCAGGTTCCTCCGGCCCGGCGCAAGCCCGGGACTCGGGAGCCCGCCGCCCGATTGGCTTTTTCGTCAACCAGACACGGCCGCGAGGCCGTGCCGATCGAAAGCACAGGTATCTCTTCCATGCTGTCCCAATCCACCAACCCCACCCCCGCCATCGAAAGCTTCGCCGCCCTCTTCGAGGAAAGCCTCACGCGCCAGGAGATGCGCTCGGGCGAAGTGATCACGGCCGAAGTCATTTCGGTCGATCCGAACGTCGTGATCGTCAACGCGGGACTGAAGTCCGAAAGCGCAATCTCCACTGAAGAATTCAAGAACGACCGCGGCGAAATCGAGGTGAAGCCGGGCGACTTCGTTTCCGTCGCCATCGAGGCCCTCGAGGACGGCTTCGGCGCGACGAAGCTGTCGCGCGAGAAGGCCAAGAAGCTCGCGGCGTGGTCCGAGCTCGACGTCGCGCTCGAGTCCGGGAAGATCATCTCCGGCGTCGTCTCCGGGAAGGTCAAGGGCGGCCTCACCGTGATGGTGAACGGCATCCGCGCCTTCCTGCCCGGCTCGCTGGTCGACCTGCGCCCGATGAAGGACACCTCGCATTTCGAGGGCAAGGAACTCGAGTTCAAGGTCATCAAGCTCGACCGCAAGAGGAACAACGTCGTGGTCTCGCGCCGCGCCGTGATGGAGGAGACCGCGGGCGTCGAGCGCCAGCAGCTCCTGGAGACCCTCAAGGAAGGCGCGGTCGTGAAGGGCATCGTCAAGAACATCACCGACTACGGCGCGTTCGTGGACCTGGGCGGCATCGACGGGCTCCTGCACATCACCGACCTGGCCTGGCGCCGCGTCAAGCACCCGACCGAAGTGCTGGCCGTGGGCGACGAGGTCACCGCGAAGATCCTCAAGTTCGACGCCGAGAAGAACCGCGTCTCGCTGGGCCTGAAGCAGCTGGGCGAGGACCCGTGGGTCGGCATCTCCCGCCGCTACCCGCAGGGCACGCGCCTCTTCGGCAAGGTGACCAACATCACCGACTACGGCGCGTTCGTCGAGATCGAGAGCGGCATCGAGGGCCTGGTGCACGTCTCCGAGATGGACTGGACCAACAAGAACGTCCACCCCGCCAAGGTCGTCTCGCTGGGCGACGAGGTCGAGGTCATGATCCTCGAGATCGACGAGGACCGCCGCCGCATCTCCCTCGGGATGAAGCAGTGCATGCCGAACCCGTGGGACGAGTTCGCCATGAACCACAAGAAGGGCGACAAGGTGAAGGGCCTCATCAAGTCCATCACCGACTTCGGCGTGTTCATCGGCCTGCCCGGCAACATCGACGGCCTGGTGCACCTGTCCGACCTTTCCTGGAACGCCGCCGGCGAGGAAGCCGTGAAGGCGATGAAGAAGGGCGAGGAAGTCGAGACCATGGTCCTGTCGATCGACGTCGAGCGCGAGCGCATCTCGCTCGGCATCAAGCAGCTCGAGGGCGACCCGTTCGGCAACTACGTCACCATCCACGACAAGGGCAACATCGTAAAGGGCGTGGTGAAGGCGATCGAGTCCAAGGGCGCCGTGATCGAGCTCGACAAGGACGTGGAGGGGTACCTGCGCGCGTCCGAGATCTCGCGCGACCGCGTCGAGGACGTCCGCGCCCACCTGAAGGAGGGCGACGAAGTCGAGGCGGTGATCGTCAACATCGACCGCAAGAACCGCTCCATCAACCTGTCGATCAAGGCCAAGGACGCGGCCGAGGAATCCGCGGCCCTGCAGAAGATGGCCGCCGAAAGCAGCGCGAGCGCGGGCACGACGAACCTGGGCGCGCTCCTCAAGGCGAAGCTCGGCAGCGGGTCCAAGGAATAGGAACAGGGAAGAGGATCCGGGAAAACCATGCAATCGGGAGACTCCAACGCCATGACCAAGTCACAGCTCATCGAGTTGCTGAGCGCGCGGCATAGTCAACTGGCGCCCAAGGACGCGGAGCTCGCGGTGAAGACCATGCTCGACGCGATGGCGCATACCCTCGCGTCGGGCAACCGCATCGAGATCCGCGGCTTCGGCAGTTTCGGCCTGAATTTCCGCCCGCCCCGCGTGGGTCGCAATCCCAAGACGGGCGAGAAGGTGCAGGTGCCGCGCAAGTACGTGCCGCACTTCAAGGCCGGCAAGGAGCTGCGCGAGCGGGTCGATTCCCAGGAGTAGCCGGAGGCGGAGCCGGCCCTTGAACCGGAAGCGGCAGGGTAAAATGCACCCTGCCGCTTTTTTTTCGCCTGGCCGGCCGATTCACTCCCGGCCGGCCCGTCCCCAGACCGCTCCTTTCAACCGCGCCCCGACACCCGACCACGACCATGCAAGCGCTCGCCTGGATTGTCCGAATCGCGATCCTGCTCGTGCTGGTCTGGTTCGCGGTTCGAAACGGCCAGGAAGTCGAGCTGCGCGGGCTTCCGGAGCAGTCATGGAAGGCGCCCCTCATCTTCGTGGTGGTCGTCGCCTTCGTCGCGGGCGTCGTCATCGGCCTGCTCGCGTGGCTTCCGACGATCGTGCGCCAGCGCCGCGAAGTCTCGCGCCTGCGCAAGGCGCCGGTGCCCGTGGTTGCCGTGCCCCCCGCGGCGGCCGGGCCCGCCGAGCCGCGCCTTTCGGCGGACGCCGACCGGGATGTCCATGGAGTTTGAATTCTGGTGGCTCCTCGCGCTGCCGGTCTTCTTCGGCATGGGCTGGGTCGCGGCCCGCGTGGATCTCAAGAGCCTGCTGTCGGAATCGCGGCAGATGCCCTCGTCCTACTTCCGGGGGCTCAATTTCCTGCTGAACGAGCAGCCCGACAAGGCGATCGAATCGTTCCTGCTGGTCGCGAAGGAGAACCCGCAGACCGTGGAGCTCCAGTTCGCCCTCGGCAGCCTCTTCCGGCGCCGGGGGGAAGTCGATCGCGCGATCCGCATGCACCAGGACCTCGTGGCGCGCGAGGACCTCCCGGAGGAGGAGAGGCGCAAGGCCTCCTTCGAGCTGGCCGAGGATTACTTCAAGGCCGGGCTTCTCGACCACGCCGAGGCGGTGCTCGTGAAGATGGCGGAAGTGGACGCGACTGCCGACGTCCACCGGCACCTCCTCGACATCTACATCCAGGAGAAGGACTGGGAGAAGGCCATCGGCGCGGCGCGCAGGCTCGAGGCGAGCGCGAAACGCAACTACCAGCGCGAGATCGCGAACTACTACTGCGAACTCGCGATCACCGAGCAGATCCACGGCCGGCATGCCGCGGCGCAGGAGCTCCTGGACCGGGCGCTCGAGGCCAATCGCAAGTGCGTGCGCGCGAACCTGCTGCGCGGCGAGTGGCTCGCCCGCGAAGGCCGCCACGAGGAGGCGATCGCGGCCTGGAAGGCCATCGAGCCCCAGGACGCGGCCTACCTGGGGCTCGCGGCGGAGGGGATGGTCGAGAGCTACAAGGCGCTGGGACGACCGGGCGAGGGGCTCACGCTGGTGCGCGGCCTGCAGAACCGCTACCCCGGGCTCGATCTCCTGAATGTCGTCTACCAGGCGAGCGCGGAGCACGAGGGCGACGAAGCCGCCTGGCGACTGGTGCGCGAGGAAGTCCGGCGCAATCCCACCCTCGTGGGCCTCGACCGCCTGATCGACGCGGAGCTGCTGCGCGCCCCGCCCGAGCGCCGGCAGGACCTGCAGCTCATGAAGTCCCTCGTTCACTCGCACGCCGAGGGGCTCTCGGTCTACCTCTGCTCGCAGTGCGGCTTCAGGGCCCGCCAGTTCTTCTGGCAATGCCCCGCGTGCGGCGGCTGGGAGACGTTCCCGCCGCGACGCACCGCGGAACTCGAGACCGCGGGACGCCACCTCGCGAGGCTGCAGATTGGACAGTAAGCGAGTCATCGTCGCGCTCGACTTTCCCGACGCCGGCGCGGCGCTCGCCATGGCCGCGCGCCTGGACCCGGCGCATTGCCGGGTGAAGGTCGGCAAGGAGCTCTTCGTCGCCGCGGGCCCCGCGGTCGTGAAGGGGCTCCACGACCGCGGGTTCGAGGTCTTCCTCGACCTCAAGTTCCACGACATCCCCAATACCGTGGCGGGCGCGTGCCGCGCCGCGGCGAACCTGGGCGTCTGGATGGTGAATATCCACGCGAGCGGGGGCGCGGCCATGATGCGCGCCGCGCGCGAGGCCGTGGCGCCCTTCGCGCGCCCGCCACTGCTCATCGGCGTCACCGTGCTCACCAGCCTTTCGGACGCGGAGCTCGCCGAGATCGGTTTCGCGCGCAGCGCGGCCGAAGTCGTGGATCGCCTGGCCCGCCTCGCGTCCGCGAACGGACTGGACGGGGTGGTCTGCTCGGCGGAGGAAGCGGCGATGCTGCGCGCGAGTCTCGGCGAGCGCTTCGTGACCGTCACCCCCGGCATCAGGCTGCCCGGCGACGCCAAGGGTGACCAGACCCGTGTGATGACCCCCGAAGACGCGGTGCGGCATGGCGCCCATTACCTGGTGATCGGCCGGCCGATCACGCAGTCGGCCGACCCGGCCGCCACTCTTCAAGCAATCGCCCGCTCCATCGCGGGCGGGAAGGCCAGCAAATGAAGGTCAGCATCGTCGGCACCGGCTACGTGGGCCTCGTCACAGGCGCCTGCCTCGCGGACGTCGGCAACCACGTGCTCTGCCTGGACGTGGACGAGCGCAAGATCGCCATGCTTCGCCGCGGCGAGATTCCCATCTTCGAGCCGGGCCTGCGCGAGGTCGTGCAGGCAAACGTGGCAGCCGGGCGCCTCGCCTTCACGACGGATCCCGCCGAGGGCGCGCGCTACGGGCGCGTGCAGATGATCGCGGTCGGCACGCCCCCGGGCGAGGACGGCTCGGCCGACCTGCAATACGTGCTGGCCGCGGCCCGCGCGATCGCCACGCACATGGACGGCCCCCGCGTGATCGTGGACAAGTCCACCGTCCCGGTGGGCACCGCGGACAAGGTTCGCGTGGAGGTGGCGAAGACGCTTTCGGCCCGCGGCGCGGCGCTCGCGTTCTCGATGGTCTCGAACCCGGAGTTCCTGAAGGAAGGCGCGGCCGTCGAGGATTTCATGCGGCCCGACCGCATCGTCATCGGGGCCGACGATCCCGGCGCCATCGAGGCGATGCGCGAGCTCTACGCCCCCTTCCAGAGGAACCACGAGCGATTGCAGGTGATGGACATCCGCTCCGCGGAGCTCACCAAGTACGCGGCCAACGCCATGCTCGCCACTCGCATCTCGTTCATGAACGAGCTGGCGCTGCTCGCCGAGCGCCTCGGCGCCGACATCGAGCACGTGCGCATCGGCATCGGCTCGGATCCGCGCATCGGCTACCACTTCCTGTATCCGGGCACCGGCTACGGCGGGTCCTGCTTTCCCAAGGACGTCACGGCGCTGCTGCGCACCGCGCAGGACAACGGCCTGGACCTCAAGGTCGTTCGCGCCGTCGAGGAGGCAAACGACCGCCAGAAGGGCGTGCTCGTGGAAAAGATCGTCCGGCGCTTCGGGGAGAGCCTGGCCGGCCGCCGCATCGCGCTCTGGGGGCTCGCGTTCAAGCCGAACACCGACGACATGCGCGAGGCGCCCAGCCGCGTGATCATCGACGGGCTCCTGGCCCGCGGGGCCGCCGTGACCGCCTTCGATCCCGTGGCGATGCCCGAGGCGCGGCACCTCTACGCCGCCGAGCCGCGCGTGACATTCGCCGACGATGCGCTCGAGGCCGCCGGCGGCGCGGACGCGCTCGCGATCGTCACCGAGTGGAAGGCGTTCCGCAGCCCGGACTTCGACGAGCTCAAGCGCCGCCTCGCCTCGCCGGTCATCTTCGACGGCCGCAACCTCTACGAGCCCGCGGCGGTGCGCGCGCACGGGTTCGAATATTTTCCGATCGGACGGCCGTGACCAGCCCCGCCCTCCCGGATTTCGCCGGTCGCCGCATCCTCGTCGTCGGCGACGTGATGCTCGACCGCTACTGGTTCGGCGACGTGGAGCGCATCTCGCCGGAGGCGCCCGTGCCGGTCGTGCTGGTGCGCAGGACCGAGGAACGCCCGGGTGGCGCGGCCAACGTAGCCCGCAACATCGACGCGCTGGGCGGGCAGGCGACGCTGCTTTCCGTCATCGGCGACGACGAGGCCGGGCACGCGCTGGAGAGGATGCTTCGCGACGGCGGCGTGCGTGCCTCGCTGCACCGCGACGCGGCGCTCTCGACGACGGTGAAGCTGCGCGTCATCGGGCAGCAACAGCAGCTCCTGCGCGTCGACTTCGAGCGCGCGCCGGGCCACGAGGTGCTGGCCGCGAAGCTCGACGAGTTCGAGCGCCTCGTCGACGAGGCCGACGCCATCGTGCTGTCGGACTACGGCAAGGGAGGCCTCGCGCACGTGACGCGGATGATCGAGGTCGGGCGGACCCACGCGAAGCCGGTCCTGGTCGACCCGAAGGGGTCCGATTACGCGCGTTACCGGGGAGCGACGCTCCTCACGCCGAACCGCGGCGAGTTTCGCGAGGTCGCCGGGAGGTGGACGGACGAGGCCGATCTCGCCCGCAGGGCCCAGAAGCTGCGCACCGACCTGGCGCTCGACGCGCTCATCGTGACGCGAAGCGAGGACGGCATGTCGCTCTTCACCGCCAGCGAGACCCGGCACGAGCCGACGCGCGCGCAGGAAGTGTTCGACGTGAGCGGCGCCGGCGACACGGTGATCGCGGCGCTGTCGCTGATGGTGGCTGCCGGCGCCGGCCTCGCTGCGGCGATGCGCGTGGCCAATCACGCCGCCGGCATCGTCGTCGGCAAGCTCGGCACCGCCGTCGTCCACCCCGACGAGCTCGTCGAGAGCCTGGCCGCCGACCCCTGAGCCATTCAAGCAGAGGATCATCGTGAAAGTCATCGTCACCGGGGCCGCCGGCTTTATTGGGTCGAACATCGTGAAGGCGCTCAACGCGCGCGGCGTGACGGACATCGTCGCCGTGGACAACCTGGCGCGCGCCGAGAAGATGCCCAACCTCGCCGACTGCGAGATCGCGGACTACCTCGACAAGCAGGATTTCATCGATCGCATCCGCGCCGACGAGTTCGACGTGGGCTTCACCGCCGTCCTTCACCAGGGCGCCTGCTCCGACACGATGGAGACGGACGGCCGGTACATGATGGAGAACAACTACCGCTACTCGGTCGACCTTCTCGACTGGTGCCAGCGACTCGACATCCCGTACATCTATGCCTCGTCGGCATCGGTCTACGGGGCGGGCCGGGTCTTCCGCGAGTCGCGGGAGCACGAGGGGCCGCTGAACGTGTACGGCTACTCGAAGTTCCTGTTCGACCAGGTGGTTCGCCGCCGCCTTGCCGGGCGCACCGCGCAGGTGGCGGGCTTCCGCTACTTCAACGTGTACGGGCCGCGCGAGTCCCACAAGGGGCGGATGGCCTCCGTCGCCTTCCATTTCTTCGACCAGTACCTGAAGGACGCGCGCGTGCGCCTGTTCGAGGGGAGCCCGGGCTACGGGCCCGGCGAGCAGATACGCGACTTCGTGAGCGTCGAGGACGCCGTGAAGGTGAACCTCTTCTTCCTCGACCATCCCGGGATTTCGGGCATCTTCAACGTCGGCACCGGGAAGGCGCAGAGCTTCAACGACGTGGCGTGCGCGACCGTGAACGCCGTTCGTCGCGCGCGGGGCGAGGCGCCGCAGTCCCTTGCGCAGCTGCGCGAATCCGGCGCGATCGAGTACATTGCGTTTCCCGCGCAGCTCGTGGGCAAGTACCAGAGCTACACGCAGGCCGACATTTCGGCGTTGCGCGCCGCGGGCTACGTTGCGCCTTTCCTGTCGGTCGAGGAGGGCGTGGGGAAATATGTCGCCTCGCGTCTGCGCGACGAGGAGCGCCGATGACGCGCATCGGCGCGATCCTCGCCGCCGCGCATGCGTCCGTGATCCTGGGTGGCTGCGCGATCGCGACGGATGCGCCCGTCCTCCGGGGCGCCGGGCCGTCGCTGCTTCGCAACGGCGATTTCGAAACGGCCCCCAGCCCGGGAAGGGGCTGCCCGCCCTCGTGGTGGTGCACGATGCACGCCGACACCGATTCGTTCAATTTCGGGCTTGCGGCCGACCAGGGCTCGGCCGGGCGCCACCTCAGGGTGACGCGCGTGAAGCCCGAACCGTGGGCGCTCGTGACGCAGGTCATTCCCGGCGACGGCCTCGTGGGCAAGCGGGTGCGCATGTCGGTCGCGGTCAACGCGGAAGGGCGCGACGGGGCAGCCGGTCCGGTGGTCATCCTCCAGGGCGTCGGAGGCCGCGTGCTCGGTCAGCGGCGATCGATGCTCCCGGCCGGCCCGGGTTGGCGCCGGGCCAGCGCCGAGATCGACGTGGTCGCGGGCACGGAGCAGGTGGAGTTCGGCCTGCTCGTCGATGGCGCGGGATCGGTGGGATTCGACGACGTCGAGGCCATGGTCGTTGCGCCGCCCAGCAAATAGCGGCGCATACAAAAGGCTCGTATAATCAAAAACTTCTGTTGATCCGCCGCCCGCAAGCGGACTTCGGAAAAGGGGAGCGTGCCGAACGGCCACCGGGCGGCATGCGATTGCAGGTCAATGCAGTTTTCGTATCCAGGGGATGGAAATGAAAAGAATCGTCGGGCTCTTCTTGGCCCTGCTCGCTTACGCGTCGATCGCGTTCGCGGCTGTGAACATCAACTCCGCAACGAAGGAACAACTCGAGAGCCTCGACGGCGTCGGCCCCGTGAAGGCCCAGGCCATCATCGACTATCGCAAGAAGAACGGCCCCTTCAGGTCGCTCGAGGACGTGAAGAAGGTCGACGGCGTGGGCGATGCGACGTTCGAGAAGATCCGCAAGGACATCGCACTCTCCGGCACGACCAAGGTTGACACGCCGGCCAAGGCCGACGCGAAGAAGGAAGTGGCGACGAAGGAGAAGGCGGTCGCCGCGGATGCCAAGAAATCCGCCGCGAAGGAAGTGAAGGAAGACAAGAAGGTCGCCGCCGACAAGAAGGCCACCTCCGAGAAGACGGCCTCCGACAAGAAGGTGACCGCCGAGAAGACGGCCTCCGACAAGAAGGTGACTGCCGAAAAGTCGGCCTCCGACAAGAAGGTGACTGCCGAGAAGTCGGCCTCCGACAAGAAAGCCGACGCCAAGAAGGCTGCCGACGACAAGAAGGCCGAGGCCGACAAGAAGGCCGCCGACAAGAAGGCCGATGCCAAGAAGGCCGCCGACGACAAGAAGGCCGCCGCCGACAAGAAGGCCGCCGACAAGAAGGCCGACGCCGACAAGAAGGCCGCCGAC
>JAGRPO010000062.1 GCA_019449455.1 Betaproteobacteria bacterium
CCCACTGGGACAGCACCGCGCCCAGGTCGAGGAGCATGCCGATGGTCACGAAGAAGAGGCCGAGCAGCACGTCGCGGAACGGCTTGATGTAGTCGTCGACCTGGTAGCGGTACTCGGTCTCCGAGATGAGCATGCCGGCGAGGAAGGCGCCCAGCGCGAGCGACAGCCCCGCGAGCTCGGTCACCCATGCGAGGCCGAGCGTCACGAAGAGGACGAACAGCACGAAGACTTCGGACGACTTCTGCCTGGCGACGAGGTTGAACAGGGGCCGCATCAGCCGCTGGCCGAAGAACAGGACCAGGGCCAGCACGACCGCCGCCTTGCCGAGCGCGACGGCCATGGCGCCCGCGAGCGCCTCCGCCGGCAGCGCGAGCGCGGGGATCAGGACAAGCAGGGGAATGACCGCGAGGTCCTGGAAGAGGAGCACCCCCATGATCTGGCGCCCCGCGGGCGTGTGCAGCTGGGCCTGCTCGGAGAGCGTCTTCGAGACGATGGCGGTCGACGACATCGCGAACACCCCGCCCACGATGAGCCCCGTCTTCCACGACTGCCCGGCCGCGAGCGCCACCGCCGTCGCAAGGATCATCACCAGGGCCACCTGCGCCCCGCCGAACCCGAACACCGTCCGCCGCATGGCCATGAGCTGCGGCAGGCTGAATTCCAGGCCCACCGAGAACATGAGGAACACCACGCCGAACTCCGCGAGGTAGCGGCGCTCCTCGGAGGCCGAAACGATGCCGAGGATCCCGGGCCCGATGGCCGCGCCGACCAGCAGGTAGCCCAGGATCGCGGGCATCGACAGCCGTCGGAATAGCACGACGACCGCGACCGCGGAACCGAGGAGAATGAGGGCGACTGGCAGGGCGTCGTGCATCGTGGGCGCGGGCGGCGGGGGTGGTGCAATCCCTTTATACTTTCTCCCCGTGACAAATCTACACCATCCCCGGGAGCTTCCCGGCGCCGCGCGCATCCTCGCCCTCGCGAGGCAGGTGCTCGAGATCGAGGCGGGCGCCGTGGCCGCGCTCGTCGGCCGCCTCGGAGAGCCGTTCCTCGCGGCCGTCGAGACGATCTTCGCCTCCGCCGGCCGCGTGGTCGTGACGGGCATGGGCAAGTCCGGCCACGTCGGCGGCAAGATCGCCTCCACGCTCGCCTCCACGGGAACGCCCGCGTTCTTCATGCACCCGGGAGAAGCGAGCCACGGCGACCTCGGCATGATCGCGGCCGGCGACGTCGTCATCGCGATCTCCAATTCCGGCGAATCGGACGAGATCCTGCGCATCCTTCCGCTCATCAAGCGCCGCGGGGCGAAGGTGATCGCGATCACCGGGAGGGTGCGCTCGACGCTCGCGAACGAGGCCGACGTGCACCTCGACGCGACCGTCGAGAAGGAGGCCTGCCCGATGAACCTCGCCCCGACGGCGAGCACGACGGCCACGCTGGCCCTCGGGGACGCGCTCGCCGTGGCCCTCCTCGAGAAGCGCGGCTTCGGCGCGGCCGACTACGCGATGCACCACCCCGGAGGCGCGCTCGGCCGCAAGCTCCTCCTTCACGTCTCGGACGTGATGCACACCGGGGACAGGCTCCCGCGCGTGGGCGCGGATGCCACGCTCAAGGAGGCCATCATCGAGATGAGCCAGAAAGGGCTGGGGATGACCGCGATCGTCGAGCCCGACGGCCGCGTGGCGGGCCTCTTCACGGACGGCGACCTGCGCCGCACGTTCGAGAAGCACGAGGACCTCCGCGGCCTGCGGATCGCCGACGTGATGACGAGGAACCCGCGATCCATCGGCCCCTCGCGCCTGGCCGCCGAGGCCGCGCAGGTGATGCAGGCGCACCACGTGAGCGGCCGGCTCCTCGTCGTGGACGAATCCGGCCGGCTCGTGGGCGCGCTGCACGTCGACGACCTCCTTCGCGCCGGCGTCATCTGAGCGCGACATGACCGACGCCATCGCCCGCGCACGCGCCGTGCGGCTCGCGCTCTTCGACGTGGACGGCGTCCTCACCGACGGGCGCCTCTACTACGGCCCCGACGGGGAGGCGATGAAGGTGTTCGGCATCCTCGACGGGCACGGCCTGAAGATGCTCGCGCAGTCGGGGGTCGCCACGGGCCTGCTCTCGGGACGCCGCTCCGAGGCCGCCGCCACGCGGGCGAGGGAGCTGGGCATGCGCCACGTGATCCTCGGCGCCGAGGACAAGCTCGCGCACTTCGAGCGGCTTCGCGCGGAGCTGGGGCTCGAGGCGTCCCAGTGCGCGTTTGTCGGCGACGATCTGCCCGATGCGCCGGTTCTCGCGCGATGCGGGCTCGCGGTTGCCGTGTCCAACGCGGTGCCGGAGGTGAAGGCGATCTGCCATCTCGTCACGCAGGCCGGCGGCGGAAGCGGCGCGGTGCGCGAGTTCTGCGAATTCGTGATGCGCGCGCAGGGCACGCTAGACGCCGCCGCGGGGCGCCACGGCGCGGCGGGGCCACGGTGATCCGCCCCTCGTCCTGGCTTCCGCTCGGCGTCCTCGCGATGCTGGTCGCTCTCACCTGGTGGCTCAACCAGCTCGTGCAGCCCACGGGCGACCGCGCGGATGGGAAGGGTCGCCACGACCCCGACCTCATCGTCGAGAACTTCTCCGCCCGCAAGTTCGGCGAGGACGGCCGGACCCTCTACACCCTGGCGGCGCGCAAGATGGTACATTACCCCGACGACGACTCGGCGCAGCTGGAAAAGCTCGATTTCGAGGCTTACGAGCCGCGCCAGCCACGCGTCACCATCGCGTCGCAGCGCGGCAGGCTCCTCGAGGGCGGCGACAAGGTCTGGTTCGAGGGTAGCGTCGTGCTGGTGCGCGAGGCGGACCAGCGCTACGAGGCCTCCAGGCTCACCACCGAACGGCTCCTCGTCCTTCCCGACCTCGGCGTGGCCCGCACGACCGGCCCCGTGCTGCTCGAGAACCCGGCCGCCCGCGTCGAGGCGTCGGGGCTCGAATTGAACAACCAGACGCGCATGCTCAAGCTCGATCGCGTTCGCGCCACCTACCAGCCTCGCCGTTGATGCGCACACCCCACAACCACTCCGTCCTTCGCGCCATCCGCGTGCTGCTCCTCGCCGTGGTTGCGGCCGCGACCGCGGCGCAGGCCGAGAAGGGCGACCGGGAAAAGGAGATCCAGGTCCTCGCCGACCGGCTCGCGGCCGACGATGCGAAGAAGGAGGCCGTCTACGAGGGCAACGTCGTCGTGACGCAGGGCACGATGCGCATCACCTCGGCGAGGATCGTCGTGCGCGAGGACCCGGAGGGCTATCGCACCTACATCGCGACGGGGGCCCCGGTCACGTTCCGGCAGAAGCGGGACAAGGTCGACGACTGGATCGACGGCTCCGCCGAGCGCGCGGAATTCGACGATCGCAACGACCTTCTCAAGCTCTACAACGGCGCGAGGCTGAAGAGCTCGCAGGGCGAGCTCACCGGCGACTTCATCTCGTACGACCGCGGCAAGGAGTTCTTCGAGGTCACCAGCGCCGCGCCCGGCAGGACGCCCGCGGCAGGCTCGCGCGTGAAGGCCACCATCATCCCCCAGAAAAAGGGCGCGGACGGCAAGTCCGCCCCGGCCCCCGCGGCGCCCCCCGTCACGCTCAAGCCCGACAAGGGCCCGGAGCCGGGCAGCCAGCAGTGAACGCGAATCCCTCCGCACAGCACCTCACGCTCGTGAAGAGCGAGCCGAAGCCCTCGGTGCTGCGCGCCGAGGCGCTCATGAAGCGCTACAAGAAGCGCACCGTGGTCTCGGACGTCTCGATCACCGTCGAGAGCGGCGAGGTCGTGGGGCTGCTCGGGCCCAATGGCGCGGGCAAGACCACGTGCTTCTACATGATCCTCGGCCTCGTCCCGATCGACCACGGCTCGGTCCGGCTCGACGACCAGGACGTCACGCACCTGCCGATCTACCGCCGCTCGCGGCTCGGGCTCTCCTACCTGCCGCAGGAAGCCTCGATCTTCCGCCGCCTCAACGTCGCGCAGAACATCCAGGCCGTGCTGGAGCTGCAGGGGCTCGAGGAAGAGGAGATCGACGCGCGCCTGGAGAACCTGCTCGACGACCTGCACATCGGCCACCTGCGCACGAGCCCGGCGATGTCGCTTTCCGGCGGCGAGCGGCGCCGGGTGGAGATCGCGCGCGCGCTCGCCACCAGCCCGCGATTCATCCTGCTCGACGAGCCCTTCGCCGGCGTCGACCCCATCGCGGTCCTCGACATCCAGCAGATCATCCGGTTCCTCAAGGAACGCGGCATCGGCGTCCTCATCACCGACCACAACGTGAGGGAGACGCTCGGCATCTGCGACCACGCCTACATCATCAACCAGGGTTCGGTCCTCGCCTTCGGGAAGCCGGAGGAAATCATCTATAATGAAGACGTCCGAAAGGTCTACCTCGGGGAGAATTTCCGCCTCTAGCGGACTCACGAATTCGCCCCGCGGCTTTCGACATGAAGCACAGCCTCCAGCTCAAGCTATCCCAGCACCTCACGCTCACGCCGCAGCTGCAGCAATCGATCCGGTTGCTCCAGCTGTCGACGGTGGAGCTCAACCAGGAGCTCGAGCGCTACCTCGCCGAAAACCCGCTGCTCGAGCGCGCCGACCTGCCGGATGACGAGGCGCCGGCCGCGCCCCGCGCCGACGGCGCGCAGCCATCAGAGGCCGAGGCGCCCCCGCAGCCCGAGGATTCGATTTCCTTCGGCGACGAGCCGATGGGCGGCTCGCGGCGCGAAGACGACGATCGCGACGACTTCACGCAGATCGCGGCGGCGGAGCCGACGCTGCAGGAAGCGCTCATCCGTCAGCTGCAGCTCACCTCGATGTGCGATCGCGACAAGCGCCTGTCGCTGCTCGTGATCGCGCACCTCGACGGCGACGGCTATCTCACGGCGACGATCGAGGAGCTTCACGCCGTCGGCCTCGCCGAGATCGCCGACCTCGAGCCGGAGGATGTCTCCATCGCCCTGCACCAGGTGCAGAACCTGGAGCCGGCCGGCGTCGGCGCGAGAAACCTCGCCGAGTGCCTCGCGCTGCAGCTCAAGGCCATGGATCCCGCCACGCCCCACCGCGAGTGCGCGATCGAGCTCGTCACCCGCCACCTCGACGCGCTCGCCTCGCGCGACTACAACAAGCTGCGGCGGCAGCTCGGCATCACGGAGGACGAGCTGCGCGAGGTGCGCGCCCTCATCCTCACGCTCGATCCCAAGCCCGGCAGCGCGTGGGGCGAGGGCGACACGCGCTACGTCGTGCCAGACGTGACGGTGCGCAAGGTGGGCGGCCGGTGGGTCGCCCAGCTCAACCGCGACGCGATGCCCCGCCTCCGCATCAACAAGATGTACGCCGACCTCCTCCACGCCTCCCGCGACAACGGGGGCAGGAACCTCTCCGGCCAGCTGCAGGAGGCGCGCTGGCTCATCAAGAACGTGCAGCAGCGCTTCGACACGATCCTGCGCGTGACGCAGGCGATCGTCGACCGGCAGAAGAACTTCTTCGAGCACGGCGAGGTCGCGATGCGCCCGCTCGTGCTGCGCGAGATCGCCGAGGCCGTGGGGCTGCACGAATCCACCATATCGCGCGTGACCACGCAGAAGTACATGCTCACCACCCGCGGCATGTTCGAGCTCAAGTATTTCTTCGGCAGCCACGTCGCCACCGACGCCGGCGGCGCGTGCTCCTCCACCGCCATCCGGGCGCTCATCAAGCAGCTCGTGGCCGCGGAGGACGGCAGGAAGCCGCTTTCCGACCATCGCATCTCGGACATCCTCGCGCAACAGGGAATCCAGGTCGCGCGAAGGACGGTGGCGAAATATCGCGAGGCCCTGCACATCCAGCCCGCGAACATGAGAAAGTCCATCTGAACGAAGCGCGAAAAGGAATCTCGATGAACCTCCAGCTCACCGGCCACCAGGTCGACATCACCCCGTCGATCCGCGAGTACGTCATCTCGAAGCTCGAGCGGATCAACCGGCATTTCGAGAACGTCATCGACGTGAAGGTGACCATGTCGGTCCAGAAGCTCGACCAGGTGATCGAGGCGACCGTCCACCTCTCCGGCAGGGACATCCACGTCACGTGCCATGACGCCGACATGTACGCCGCGATCGACGGCCTGGTCGACAAGCTCGACCGCCAGATCATCCAGCACAAGGAGAAATTCCAGGAGGGGCGTCATGCGCCCGGTCACAAGCGCGCCGCCACCTGAGCGGCCGGGCCCGTCCCCGAGGATCGCCGCGATGAACAGGCTCTCTCCCCTGCTGCCCCACTCCCACGTCGTGCTCGACCTCGACGTGGGCAGCAAGAAGCGCCTCTTCGAGCAGATCGGCCTGCTTTTCGAGAACTCGCGGCAGATTCCGCGCGCGCGCGTGTTCGACAGCCTCTTCGACCGCGAGAAGCTGGGCTCGACGGGCCTGGGCTATGGCGTCGCCATCCCGCACGGCAGGCTCAAGAACCTCAAGGAAACGCTTTGCGCCTTCGTGCGCACGCAGTCTCCCGTCCCGTTCGAGTCGCCGGACGGACAGCCCGTGCGCCTCGTCCTGGCGATGCTCGTTCCCGAGCACGCCACGGAGCAGCACCTGGAGCTCCTCTCCGACCTCGCCCAGATGTTCAGCGACCGCGAGCTTCGCGAGAGGCTGCTCGCCGCCGGCGACATCGAGTCGGTCCATCGCCTGCTCACCGAGTGGTCGCCGTATGCCCCGTCTCAGCGTTCAGCAGCTCTTTGAGGACCGCCGCGAGCGCCTCGGGCTCACCTGGGCCGCGGGCGCCTCGGGCAGCCACCGGGAGCTCACCAACGAGATGCTGGCGCGCCCCGGGCTGGGGCTCATCGGGCACCTGAACCTCATCCACCCGCTCATCGTGCAGGTCCTCGGCGCGAGCGAGCTCGACTACATCGCGCGCATGAGCGAGGCGGCGCGCACCGAGATGCTCGATCGACTCGCCGCCGGCCACACGCTGTGCATCGTCGTGGGCGACGGCCTTCCGGTGCCGCCCGCGCTGGAGCGGGTCGCCACCCGGGCCGCGATTCCGCTGCTGGCCGCCCGCGAGTCGAGCCAGCAGGTGATCAACGTCCTTCGCCCGTACCTGCAGGGCGAGCTCGGGGAGGTGACCTCGCTGCACGGCGTCTTCCTGGACGTGCTCGAGATCGGCGTCCTGATCACGGGCGAGTCGTCCATCGGCAAGAGCGAGCTCGCCCTCGAGCTCATCTCCCGCGGCCACGGCCTCGTCGCCGACGACGTGGTCGAGCTGCAGCAGATCGGGCCCGAGACGGTGCAGGGCCGCTGCCCGCCGATGCTGCGCGATTTCCTCGAGGTGAGGGGCCTGGGCGTGCTCAACATCAGGTCGATCTTCGGCGAGACGGCCGTGCGGCCGCGCAAGGCGCTGCGCCTCATCGTCCACCTCGAGCTGCCCGCCGACGGCAGCTACGAGGAGCGCGACCGCCTTTCCACGCGCTCGGGAACGCGCACCGTGCTCGGCGTCGAGATCCCGACCGTCACGCTCACCGTCGCGCCGGGCCGCAACCTCGCCGTGCTGGTCGAGGCGGCGGTGCGAAACCATATCCTGATGACGCGCGGCATCGATTCCACGCGCGACTTCATCTCCCGGCAGGCGGCCGCGATGCGCTCCAGCGATCCCGCGGACCGCGAGCCGCAAGGCGACTGATGCAGCTCACGCTCGTCAGCGGCGTCTCGGGCTCGGGCAAGAGCGTCGCGCTCAAGGCGCTCGAGGACGCGGGCTATTTCTGCGTGGACAACCTGCCGCCGCACCTCATCCGCGGGCTCGTGTCCTACGTCTCCTCGCGCGGGGAGCCGCGCGTCGCGGTGAGCGCGGACGCGCGAAGCACCGACACGATCGGCATCCTTCCGCGGGTCGTGGAGGAGGAGCGCGCGAACGGCACCGACGTGCGCCTCGTCTTCCTCGACGCGAGCGACGTGAGCCTCCTGCGCCGCTTCTCCGAGACCCGCCGCCCGCACCCGCTCGCGGGCGAGGGCCGGACGCTGGAGGAGGCGATCGCGATGGAGCGCAATCTCCTCGCGCCCATCGCGGAGATGGGCCACCGCGTCGACACGAGCACCCTCACCCCGGTCCAGCTGCGCGGGTGGATCCACGACCTGCTCGTGACGGACAACTCGCGGCTGGTGCTGAGCCTCGAATCCTTCGGGTTCAAGGGCGGCGTGCCGCTCGACGCGGATTTCGTCTTCGACGCCCGCTTCCTGCCCAACCCGCACTACGATCCGCGCCTGCGCCCGTTGACGGGCCGCGACCCCGAGGTGGTGGCGTTCCTTGAGGGCGAGACCGAGGCCGGGCTGCTGCTCGAGGACATCCACCGCTTCCTCGAGCGCTGGCTGCCGCGATTCACCCTCGACCGGCGTGCCGCGCTGACGGTCGCGATCGGATGCACGGGCGGGCGCCACCGCTCGGTGTACCTCGTCGAGAGGCTGGCCGAGCGGCTGCGCCCGCACCACCCGCTCATCGTGCGCCACCGCGACCTCGAGCGCGCCTAGGAGCCCGGCACTTGCTCGTCATGAACCTCCTCTCCGCGGGGCCGAGGCCCGTCGAGACGGTGCCCATCTTCCCGCTCGCGACGGTTCTCTACCCCGGCATGCGCCTGCCGCTCAGCATCTTCGAGCCACGCTACATGGACATGGCCAAGGCGTGCATCAAGCACGATTCGGCGTTCGGCGCGTGCCTCATCCGCGAGGGCGAGGAGGTGGGCACGCCCGCCGTGCCGGAGCCCGTGGGCTGCCTCGCGCGCATCGCCGAATGGGACATGGAGACGGTCGGCGTCCTGAAGGTGAAGGTCGAGGGGCTCGATCGCTTCCGGCTGCTCGCGACGAAGACGACGCGGGCGGGCCTCATCCTCGGCGACATCGAGCGCATCGCCCCCGAAGCGCCGGTGCAGGCGCCCGGGCTCGCGCAAAGCGCCGATTTCGTTCGCAAGGTGGTGGAGGCGGTGGGCTCCTCGCGATTCGCGCAGCCTTATCGCTACGACGACGCGAGCTGGGTGGGCTTTCGCCTCGCGGAGATCCTGCCGCTTCGCAACATCGTGAAGCAGAAGCTGCTGGAGCTCACCGACCCCGGCGCCCGCCTCGCGATCCTGCACCGCTTCCTGCTCGAGCGGAAACTCCTCGGCTAGGCGCCTCGCGCGGCAGCCGCGCGATGAGCTTCTTCACCGGCGCCGGGAGCGCCGCCGCCGGCGCTTCCTGGATGGCGAGCCACGTCGCGAACGGCTCGCGCGCCGCGCGTGCCGCGCCCTTCACCGTCACCAGCCATGGGCGGACCTCGAGGGTGAAGTGGGTGAAGGCGTGTGTGAACGGCTCGAGCGGCTCGACCGAGTCGACGGCCAGTCCGAAGGCGCGTTCGACCCAATCCGCGGGATCGGCGTCCTCGGGCGCCTCCGGCAGGCTCCACAGGCCGCCCCAGATGCCCCTGGCGGGGCGCTTCTCCACCAGCACTTCCCCGCGCGACACGACGGCGAGCATCGCGATCGCGCGCGCGGGCACGGGCCGGGAGCGCTTGCGTTGGGGCAGCTCGGCGATCCGTGCGTCGCGCAAGGCCACGCAGGTCGCGCGGACCGGGCAGTTCCCGCAGGCGGGGCTCGTGCGGGTGCAGACCGTAGCCCCCAGGTCCATCAGGCCCTGCGTGTAGCCCTCGACGCCCCTGGCCGGCACGAGCGAGTCTGCCAGGGCCCAGAGCTTCGCGAGCACGGGCGCGGAATCGACCGCGCCGTCGACGCCGAAATGGCGCGCCATCACCCGCTTCACGTTGCCGTCGAGGATCGCGTGCCGCTCGCCGGTCGCGAAGGCAGCGATCGCCGCCGCGGTGGAGCGGCCGACGCCCGGCAGCGCCACGAGCTGGTCGACGGAAAGCGGGAAGCGCCCCCCGTGACCGTCGACGACGGCGCGCGCTGCCTTGTGGAGATTGCGCGCCCGGGCGTAATACCCCAGCCCGCTCCACAGGCGCATCACCTCGTCGACCGGCGCCCCGGCGAGCGTCCCCACGTCCGGAAAGCGCGCGACGAAGCGCTCGAAGAAGGGGATCGCGGCCGCCACCTGCGTCTGCTGCAGCATGATCTCCGAGACCCAGATGCGGTACGGGTCGCGCGTGCCCTGCCACGGCAATCCGGTGCGGCCATGGCGGCGCTGCCACGCCACGACGCGGGTGGAGAACGAGGGAGACCGGGAGGGCATTGCGCAAGGAGGTGGAGCGGGTGAAGGGAATCGAACCCTCGTCGTAAGCTTGGGAAGCTTCTGCTCTGCCATTGAGCTACACCCGCGGCGAGGCGCCATTTTACCCGAGGCCGGCCGACGCGGGGCTCCGCTCGCGCCGCGGAAATGCCGTTCGCGCCCCGGGAAGTCCATCCGTCGCAGGGCGCATCCGGGGCCGGGCCCCGCGCCCCCATACTGCCGCCACCGATCGGACGCGAGGAAGCGCCATGGACCCGAATCTCGTCGACCACCCCCGCCCCGGGGAAGCCCGCCGCCGCGCGAGCGAACGCAGGAACCGCGAATTCCTCGAACGCGACGGCACGCGCTAGGATTCGCGGCATGGCCAACTACAACCATACCTTCACCCCCGAGGAGCGCCGGAAGGTCCTCGGCGGGACGCTCAACAGCCATCCGCTCGAGATCTTCCCGTGGTTCCGCCGCTGGCCGCGCGGCTTCGCGCGCGACCTGCTCTACACCTTCATCTGGAACCTGGGCTTCACGCTCCTCTTCACCTTCTTCGGCATCGTGTCCAGCTGGCGCCTGCCGTCGGCCAACTGGCTGTGGGTCAATTTCGTCACCGCCAACTGCGTCGGCTACACGCTGCACCTTCTCATCTTCCTCGGCGGCTGCGGCATCGAGAACAGGATCCACCGCGCCGGCCGCGTCGTCGTCACCGCCTACTACATGGGCATGAGCACCGTCGGCGTGCTCCTCGGATTCTGGCTCGCGACCATCCTGCTGGGCCGGGAGTTCCTTCCCAGGCTCGGCGATCCCCGCTGGGTCGTCGCCATCGCGGTGACGAGCCTCGTGATCTCCGTGGTGATCGCGATCGTCTATTTCTGGCGCGAGAAGAGCGCGCTGGCCGACGCGGCTCTCGAGCGCGAGCAGCGCCGCACCGCCGACATCGGCCGCGAGGCGATGGCCGCGAACCTGCGCGCGCTGCAGGCGCAGATCGAGCCGCATTTCCTCTTCAATACCCTTGCCAACGTGACGGGCCTCATCGACGCCGATCCGGCGCGCGCCCGGCACATGCTGGAGACCTTCATCCGCTTCCTGCGCGCTTCCCTCGTGGCGACGCGGCGAAGCACGACGACGCTCGCCGACGAGTTCGCTCTCATCGCCGACTTCCTCGAGGTCCTCAAGGTGCGAATGGGCGGGCGCCTGGAGGTCGCGGTCGACCTTCCCGACGGGCTTTCGGCCCTCGAGATCCCGCCGATGCTCATCCAGCCGGTGGTGGAAAACGCGATCCGCCACGGACTCGAGCCGCAGGTCGAGGGCGGCCGCGTCGTGCTGCGCGCGCGCCGCGACGGCGACCGCCTGTTCCTCGAGGTCGCGGACACCGGCGCGGGATTCGGCGACGGCACCTCGGCCGGCCTGGGGCTCGCCAACATCCGCGAGCGGCTTCGCCTCGCCTACGGGGATGCCGCCCGCCTCGGCATCCGCGCGAACTCGCCGCAGGGCACGATCGTCTCGATCGAGCTGCCGGTGGCAACGCCATGAGTCCCGCGGCGCCGAAGATCCTCGTCGCCGACGACGAGCCCGTGCTCGGCGACTTCCTCCACGGCCGGCTCGCGGCACTCTGGCCCGAGGCCGCGCTGCTGCCCGTGGCGCGCAACGGCATCGAGGCCCTGGCCGCGATTCGCGAGGACGAGCCGGACGCCGCGTTCCTCGACATCCGCATGCCCGGCCTCAACGGGCTCGAGCTCGCCGCGCGCGTCGATTGCCCCACGCACGTCGTCTTCGTGACCGCCTACGACGAGTACGCCGTCGAGGCGTTCGACCGCAATGCCGTCGACTACCTGGTGAAGCCGGTGGCCGACGAGCGTCTCGCCCGCGCCATCGGGCGCCTGAAGGGAAAGATCGCGGCGCGCGAGACCCCTCCCGGGCTCGGCGAGGTGCTCACGCGCATCGCCGCGGCGCTGCCCGGCGCGGGCGCCGGCTACCTGCGCTGGGTGCGCGCCCTCAAGGGCGAGGAAGTGCACCAGGTCGCGGTCGATGACGTCCTCTACTTCCAGGCCCAGGACAAGTACACCTGCGTCGTCGCGCGCGACGGGGAGCTGCTCATCCGCACCGCGCTCGCCGATCTTGCGAAGCAGCTCGACCCCGCGGTGTTCGTCCAGGTGCACCGCTCGACGCTCCTCAACATGCGCGTGGTGGCCTCCTCGAGGCGCGACCTGGGCGGGCGCTTGTTCGTGCGGCTGAAGGATTCGCGCAGCACCGAGCTCCCGGTTTCGCGCGCCTATGCCCACTTGTTTCGCCAGATGTGACCTGGCTCAAGGCGTGGGTGGGGGCGTTACCGGATAGAATTCCAGTATGGAACTGCTGCTGAGGATCAACGGCGCCGAAAGGCGCTTCGCCCCGCCCCTCACCGTCGAGGCCCTGGTGGGGCAACTGGGCGTCGAGGGCAAGCGCATCGCGATAGAGCGCAATGGCGAGATCGTGCCGCGCAGCCGCTTCGGCGAGGTGGAGCTCGCCGACGGCGACCGCCTCGAAGTCGTGGTCGCCGTGGGAGGAGGCTGATGGACGATTCCCTCGTCATCGCCGGGAAGTCCTACGGCTCCCGGCTGCTGGTGGGCACGGGCAAGTACCGGGACTTCGAGGAGACCCGGCTCGCCATCGAGGCGAGCGGCGCGCAGATCGTCACGGTGGCCATCCGCCGCGTGAACATCGGCCAGAACGCCGGCGAGCCCAGCCTTCTGGAGGTGCTTCCGCCCTCCCGCTTCACGATCCTGCCCAACACCGCCGGTTGCTACACCGCCGAGGACGCCGTGCGCACCCTGCGCCTGGCGCGCGAGCTCCTCGACGGCCATTCGCTCGTGAAGCTCGAGGTGCTGGGAGACGCGCAGACGCTCTTCCCGAACATGCCCGAGACGCTGGCTGCGGCCAGGACGCTGGTGGCCGAGGGCTTCCAGGTCATGGTCTATTGCAGCGACGACCCGATCCTCGCCCGCCAGCTCGAGGACATCGGCTGCGTCGCGGTGATGCCGCTCGCCTCCCTCATCGGATCGGGGATGGGCATCCTGAACCCCTGGAACCTGCAGATCATCCTCGACCGCGCCAGGGTGCCGGTCCTCGTGGACGCGGGCATCGGCACCGCGTCGGACGCGGCCGTCGCCATGGAGTTGGGCTGCGACGGCGTGCTCATGAACACGGCCATCGCCAAGGCGAGAGACCCGGTGCGCATGGGACGCGCCATGAAGCTGGCGGTGGAGGCCGGGCGCGAAGCCTGGCTCGCCGGCCGGATGGAGAAGAAGCCCTACCGCGCTTCGGCCAGCTCGCCCACGGACGGGCTGATCGGGAAGACGGCCTGACGGCCTAGAAACGCCAGGTGACGCCGAGCGTGACCTGGTCGGTGTCCGGGTCGCGCGAGCCCCATCGATCGAGGGGCGAGAAGCGTTCCATTTCCGCCTGCAGCCCGATCCGGCGGGTCAGGTCGTATTTGAGGCCCAGCCCGTAACGAATGCCCGCGCCGGGCCGGTGGCTGCCTTCCGCCCCGGCGAGCAGCGACGCCCCGCCACCGGAGCGCCACGCGCCGATCCGGCCGTACAACGCCGCGTGCGACCACAGGGGAACGGTGCCGATGGTGTCCATGGTGAATCCCCGGCTCCGCGCTCGCTCGCCCGCGAAGGGAATCCGACGGGCATCCGGGTCCACGCCCGCGTAGCCCGTTTCCACCGAGAAGTAGCGCGAATACTTGTAGCCGAGCTTGAACTTGAAGCCGTCCGTCGCGGAGGGGACGGCGAGGCCGCCTCCGAACGGGCCTGCCATCGGCCAATAGAACCCGGGCTCGGGAATGGCGATGGCCGGTGGCCTGGCCGTCGGCCGCAGGACGCCGACATAGTCGCCTCCCGCCATGACGGCGGGCGAGGCGAGAATGGCGAGGGCCAGGGGCCAACCACGGGGCGAAGGCATGAGCCGATAGTGCGGACGTCGCTTTTCGACGTCAACGAAAATGCGGATGCCCGTGGCTCGCAGCGTAAAATTGACGCATGGATGCAACAAATCGACCAATCCGCAGCTTCGTCCTTCGCCAGGGGCGCTTTTCGCCCGGACAACAACGTGCCTACGAATTGCTCATGCCGCGCTTCGGCATCCCTTTTTCGCGGGAAATTGCCCCGCTTGAGGCCATTTTTGGCCGGAACGCCCCGAAAATCCTCGAAATCGGGTTCGGAATGGGGGAGACGACGGCCAGAATCGCCGCTGAGCACCCCGAAAACGACTATCTGGGCATCGAAGTCCACACTCCGGGGGTCGGAGCGCTCCTGAAGCGAATCGATGAGCAGGCACTTACAAACGTGCGGATCATCCAACACGATGCGGTCGAAGTCGTGACCGAAATGTTGGCACCCGGCTCGCTTGCGGGCATCCACGTGTTCTTTCCCGACCCCTGGCCCAAGAAACGCCACCACAAGCGCCGCCTCATCCAGCCCGCGTTTGCGGAGCTCCTTGCCACCCGCCTCGCGCCGGGCGGCTACATGCATGCGGCGACCGACTGGCAGGAGTATGCCGAGCACATCCTCGCCACCCTTTCGGCCGTAGAAGCCCTTGAAAACCCCCACGGCGGCTTCGCCGTGCGCCCCGAAGCCCGGCCGGAGACCAAGTTCGAGCAGCGGGGACGCCGCCTCGGCCACGGCTCGTGGGACGTCATATTGCGCAAGCGGCCATGAGGCCAGGGAGAGCGCCTTTGAGAACCACCGAATGCGATAGGGCCCGTCTTGAACGCCGTCGATTCATCGTCCGGCTGGCAGCGGCCGGCGCCCTCGGGGCGGGCGGCCTGTCAGGTTTCATGAGCCGGGCGCTCGCCAAGGGCGACCTGCCGGCGATTCAAGGGGTGAACCAGTTGAAGGGAACGGCAACCGTGAACGGCCGCCCTGCGGTGGTGGGGACGCCCGTCACCCCGCGCGACAGGATTTCCACCGGCCCGGGAAGCATGGCGGTAGTGGTGGTCAGGGACGACGCGTTCCTGGTGCGCGAGAACACGACTTTCGAGCTCGCGGAGTCCCGCGGCGCCCTGGGCCGGATCCTCATCCAGTCCGGCCGCGTCCTGTCGGTCTTCGGCAAGAAGCCGGTGGTGATCAAGGCGGCCACCGCCACCATCGGGATCCGCGGCACCGGCGCCTACCTCGAGGTGGAGCCGGGGAAGGTGTACTTCTGCCTGTGCTACGGCGAGGCCGACCTCGACGGGCCGGGCATGAGCACCAGGAGGATCAAGACCACGCACCACGACAGCCCGCTGGTGATCACCGATCGCGGGGAGGCCATGGCCGCGGCGCCCGGACCGGTGGTCAATCACACCGACGACGAGTTGATCCTCCTGGAATCCCTCGTCGGCCGCGAGCCGCCCTTCGGCATGCATCCCGCGAACCGTTATTGAGGCGCCGGGCTGGGGCGAACGTCCCATAGTTGAGTGGTTTACTCAACTATCCGCGGGCCCTATACTCTCGATTGCCCGACAAGGAACCTCCCCCCGTGAACCAGCGAAGCCAGCTCCCCATCCCGGACGTCCAGGCCACCCCCGACGTGCGCCGGATCGCCATCGACAAGGTGGGGATCAAGTCCATCCGGCACCCAATGAAGATCCTCGAGCGGGCCGGGGGCATCCAGCACACCATCGCCAACTTCAGCATGTTCGTGGGGCTGCCGCACCAGTTCAAGGGCACCCACATGTCGCGGTTCGTGGAGATCCTCAACGCCCACGAGCGCGAGATCACGGTCGACTCCTTCCGCGCGATGCTGCGCCAGATGGTGAAGAAGCTCGAGGCCGAGACGGGCCACATCGAGATGGGCTTCCCCTATTTCGTCCTGAAGAAGGCGCCCGTGTCGGGCGTCGAGAGCCTTCTCGACTACGAGGTCACGTTCATCGGCGAGATCGTCGAGGGCAAGGAGAATTTCGCGCTCAAGGTGCTGGTGCCGGTGACGAGCCTGTGCCCCTGCTCGAAGAAGATCTCCGACTACGGCGCGCACAACCAGCGCTCGCACGTCACCGTCACCGCCCGGGTTCACAGCTTCGTCTGGATCGAGGAGGTCATCGACCTGGTCGAGAAGCAGGCGTCGAGCGAGCTCTACGGGCTGCTCAAGCGGCCCGACGAGAAGTACGTGACGGAACTCGCCTACGACAACCCCAAGTTCGTCGAGGACATGGTCCGCGACATCGCCGCGAAGCTCAACGCGGACCCCCGCGTCGAGGCCTACGTGGTGGAATCGGAGAATTTCGAGTCCATCCACAACCACTCGGCCTACGCGATGATCCGCAAGAACTGGCCCGCCTGCTGATCGCGGGCGCTGCCCCTCAGTAGCGCTTGGTGAGCGTGAGGGTCGTCCCCTCGCGGCGCATTTCCGTGCGGTTGAGGAAGCTCATTCCCAGGAGCGCCACGTCGAGCCCCGTGGATTCGTTCACCACGGCGTCGACCGCGTTGAGGGTCATGGAGCCCACGGCGACGGTGTCCAGCCGGACCCGGTACACCATCACCGGCCCGTTGGCCGTCTGCGACACGAGCTTCTGGCCGCGCCTGTAGTCGATGCCCAGCCGCGCCGCCTCGGTGGCCGACAGGGTGACGAGCGTGGCGCCCGTGTCCACCAGGAAGCGCACGTGGGCGCCGTTCACCTGCCCCTGCGCCGTGAAATGGCCGTTGCCGTCGGCCGCCAGCGTGACGCTCTGCAGGGCGCCGGTGCTCGCGGCGGTCTCCACGTGCTGCCCGAGCTGCAGGACCTCCCGCTTGCCGTCGATCTCCAGCGTGGCCGAGCGCGAATCCGAAGCGATGAGCAGCACCCCCTCCGCCGTGCGCTGCCCGGCCGACAGCGTGCGCGGCGCGCCGCGGTCGATCACGACGACCGCCTTGCCGGGGAAGAGGCCGATCACGTTCACCTCGGTGGCCCCCACGGGAGGCGCCAGCGCGAGTGCCGCCGCCACGAAATGCCGAAGCCCTCTCGGGAGGTCCATTCGAGGCAGCGATCAGTCGCGGAAGTTCTGGAACGAGAGCGGGACCTCGGTGACGCCCTTGCGCAGGAGCGCGATCGCCTCCTGCAGCACGTCCCTCTTGGCGCCGGAGACGCGCACCACGTCGCCCTGGATCGCGGCCGTCACCTTGAGCTTTGCGTCCTTGAGCATCTTCACGATCTTCTTCGCGAGATCGGTCTCGACGCCGTTCTTCACGGTGATCTTCTGCTTCACCTTGTCGCCGCCGATCTTCTCGGGCTTGTCCAGCGTGAGCAGGCGCGCGTCCACGCCCCGCTTGGCGAACTTGGCGTGCAGCACGTCCCTCACCTGCCCCAGCTTGAAGTCGTCGTCGGCGAAGAGCGTGAGCGCGCGCTCCTCCTGCTCGACGCGCGCGTCCGACCCCTTGAAGTCGAAGCGGTTGGTGATCTCCTTGTTGGCCTGCTCGACGGAGTTCTTCACCTCGACGAGGCTCGCCTCGCAAACGATGTCGAAGGACGGCATGGCGCCTCCCGGGGCTACTTGCGGCCGCGTTTCGCGGCGATGCGCAGACGAAGGGCGTTCAGCTTGATGAAGCCCTCGGCGTCCGCCTGGTTGTAGGCGCCGCGGTCGTCCTCGAACGTCGCGATCGAGGTGTCGAAGAGGGAATCCTTCTTCGACGAGCGGCCGACCACGAGCACCGTGCCCTTGTAGAGCTTCACCCGCACGCGGCCGTTCGCGTGCTCCTGGGAGGCGTCGACGAGGGTCTGCAGGAGCTTCCTCTCCGGGCTGAACCAGTATCCGGCGTACACGAGGCGGGCGTAGCGCGGCATCAGGTCGTCCTTGAGGGCGACCACCTCGCGGTCCAGCGTGAGCGACTCGATGGCGCGGTGCGCCTTGAGCATGATGGTGCCGCCGGGCGTCTCGTAGCAGCCGCGCGACTTCATGCCGACCGAGCGGTTCTCGACGAGGTCGAGGCGCCCGACGCCGTGCTTGCCGCCGAGGCGGTTCAGTTCCGTGAGCACCTGCGCGGGCGACATCTTCTTGCCGTTCACCGCCACGATGTCGCCCCGGACGTAGTCCAGGTCGATGACTTCCGGCTTGTTCGGCGCCTTCTCCGGGGAGACCGTGATGCGCCACATCGACTCCTCCGGCTCGAAGTTCGGGTCCTCGAGGATGCCGCCCTCGTAGGAAATGTGCAGCAGGTTCGCGTCCATCGAGTAGGGCGCGCCGCCGTCCTTGCGCTTCTTGAAGTCGACGGGGATGCCGTGCTTGTCGGCGTACTTGAGGAGCTTGTCGCGGGAGAGCAGGTCCCACTCGCGCCAGGGGGCGATCACGCGCACGTCGGGCATGAGCGCATAGGCGCCCAGCTCGAAGCGGACCTGGTCGTTGCCCTTGCCCGTGGCGCCGTGCGAAATGGCATCGGCCCCCGTCTTCCTCGCGATCTCGACCAGGTGCTTGGCGATGAGCGGGCGCGCGATCGAGGTGCCGAGCAGGTACTCGCCCTCGTAGAGCGCGTTGGCGCGGAACATCGGGAAGACGAAGTCGCGCACGAACTCCTCGCGCAGGTCCTCGACGAAGATCTTCTTCACGCCGAGCAGCTTCGCCTTCTTGCGCGCGGGCGCGAGCTCCTCGCCCTGGCCGATGTCGGCGGTGAAGGTGATGACCTCGCAGCCGTAGGTGTCCTGCAGCCACTTGAGGATGACGGAGGTGTCCAGACCGCCGGAATAGGCGAGGACGACTTTGGCGACCTTTTTCATGGTTTCGGCTTTCGGGAAATCGGGGATGGGGGGTTCAGGTTTCGACGCGCCCGAGGAGCAGGTACTCCATGAGCGCCTTCTGGGCATGCAGGCGATTTTCCGCCTCTTCCCAGACCACGCTCTGAGGCCCGTCAAGAACCTCGGCGGACACCTCCTCGCCGCGGTGGGCGGGAAGGCAGTGCATGAAAAGCGCGTGCTCGCGGGCCGCGGCCATCATCTCGGCGTCGACGGTGAAGGCGGCGAAGGCGTCCTTCCTTGCGTCCGCCTCCTCCTCCCAGCCCATGCTCGTCCACACGTCGGTGGTCACGAGGTCGGCGCCCCTGGCGGCGGCGAGCGGGTCGCCGAAGAGCTCGAGGTGGCTTCGCGAGACGCCGGCCGCGCGGGCGGGCTCCAGCTCGTAGCCCGAGGGGCTCGACACGTTCAGCTTGAAGTCCAGGAGGGTGGCCGCCTGCAGCCACGTGTTGCACATGTTGTTGCTGTCGCCGATCCAGGCGACCGTCTTGCCGGTGATGGATCCGCGGTGCTCCACGAAGGTGTAGATGTCGGCCAGCACCTGGCAGGGGTGGTACTCGTTGGTCAGGCCGTTGATCACGGGCACGCGCGAGTGCGCCGCGAAGCGCTCGATGATCGACTGCTCGAAGGTGCGGATCATCACGATGTCGACCATGCGCGAGACGACGCGCGCGACGTCCTCGATGGGCTCGCCGCGGCCGAGCTGCGTCTCGCCCATGTTGAGCACGATCGAGGCGCCGCCCAGCTGGAAGATGCCCGCCTCGAACGACACGCGCGTGCGCGTCGAGCTCTTCTCGAAGACCATCGCGAGCATCCGGTCGGAGAGCGGCTGGTAGGCGATGTAGTTCTTGAACCTCTCCTTGATCACGCGCGTGCGCTTGAAGAGGTGCTCGAACTCCGCGGCCGAGAAGTCGCGGAACTGCAGGAAGTGCCTCATGGCTCTACCCGGCGACGGCGGGCGGTGCCTCCGCCAGGAAGGACTTCACCAGGGGCGCCAGGCGCGCCACCAGCTCGGCCGACTCCGCGTCCGAGTAGATCAGGGGCGGCAGCAGGCGGATCACCTTGTCCGAGGTGACGTTTATCACGATGCCCGCCTCGAGCCCGCGGCGAACGAGGTCCCCGCACGGACGGTCGAGCTCGATGCCGATCATGAGGCCCTTGCCGCGGATCTCCTTCACGCCGGCCACGCCGGAGAGCTCGCGCTGGAGGCCCTGCATGATGGCCTCGCCCTGGCGCGTTGCGTTGGCGAGCAGCCCGCTCTTCTCGATGACTTCCAGCGTCGTGAGGGCGGCCACGGAGACGAGCGGCCCGCCGCCGAACGTGGTGCCGTGGTTGCCCGGCTTGAACACGTCGGCGGCGACCCCGCGCGCGAGGCAGGCGCCGATGGGCACGCCGGAGCCGAGCCCCTTGGCGAGCGGCATCACGTCGGGAACGATGCCGGCCCACTGGTGCGCGAACCACTTGCCGGTGCGCCCGATGCCGCTCTGCACCTCGTCGATCATGAGCAGCCACTGGCGGCGGTCGCAGATCTCGCGCACCTTGCGCAGGTAGTCGAGGTTCGCGACGTGGATCCCGCCCTCGCCCTGCAGGACCTCGAGCAGCACCGCCACGACCGAGGGATGCTCCTTCAGCCGCTCGATGGCCCCGACGTCGTTGTAGGGAACGCGCAGGAAACCGCCCATCAGCGGCTCGAACCCGGCCTGGGCCTTGCGCGAGCCGGTGGCCGAAAGCGTGGCGAGCGTGCGGCCGTGCCAGGCCTTCTCCATCACCACGATGGAGGGGCTCTCGACCCCGCGCTGGTGCCCGTGCAGGCGCGCGATCTTGATGGCGCACTCGTTGGCTTCCGACCCGGAGTTGCAGAAGAAGGCGTTGTCCATGCCGGCGAGCGCGCAGACCTTCTCGGCGGCCCGTTCCTGCTCGGGCACGCGGAAGAGGTTGGACGTGTGGATGAGCTTCGCGGCCTGCTCGGCGATCGCCTTCACGAGCGCCGGATGGGCGTGCCCCAGCCCGTTCACGGCGATTCCCGCGAGCGCGTCGAGGTAGCGCTTGCCCTCGGTGTCCCACAGCCAGGCCCCTTCCCCGCGCGCGAACGCCACGGGCTGGGGCGAGTAGGTCTTCATCAGATGGGCGGCTGTCATGAACGCCTCGCAGAAACGATCACGGCGGCCTCGCGCCGCCGTGGATGTGGGAGAACCGATTATCGGCAAATTCACCGGGTGCCGCAACCGCGAGCGGCCGCTCGCGATAGAATGCCGGTCCCGTTTTCCGTCAACTTGGCCGCCGCGGAGCAAACCCGGCGGCCTGCGCCATGTCCACCGCACCCGCGGGCGTCATCATCCAGGGGATCACCCGGGCCGGCCGGGCGTTTCGCCCCAGCGACTGGGCCGAGCGCCTGTGCGGCGTCCTGTCGACCTTCGGCGGGGACCAGCAGATGCGCTACTCGCCCTTCGTGCGGCCGATCCTCATGGATGGCGTGCGCTGCGTCTTCGTGAAGCCGGAGCTGCGCTCGATCGAGCCCCGGGCGTACCGGTTCCTGCTCGACTTCGCGAACGACAATGAACTGGTGGTGATCGATCCGACGCGCCCGGAAGGGTCGGCGGAATTCTGCCCGGTGCCGGGCGTGACCCTCGGGCCGGGGGGGCAGGACGCCCCCGCCGGCTGAGACCTCAGGCGCGGCCGGCCAGCGCCTTGACCTGGAGGGCAAGGCGGCTCTTGTGCCGGGCGGCCTTGTTCTTGTGGATGATCCGCTTGTCCGCGACGCGGTCGATCGTCGAGACGTTCGCGTCGAAGGCGGCCTGGGCGGCCTTGGCGTCGCCCGAGGCGATCGCGGTCTTCACCTTCTTGATTGCGGTGCGCAGCGTCGTGCGAAGACCCATGTTGGCAGTGCGCTGCTTGGCTGCCTGCTTGGCGCGTTTCGCGGCCTGCTTGGAATTGGCCATGTCGTGATCCTGAAGGTTCGGTCGGGGTTTCAAAAACGAAGCCTGATATTATACAGCGCTTGCCCTGTCAAAACAAAGCCCTAGCTTCCCCCCCGCATTTCCCGCCCGCCGCGGCCCGCGCCGCGAGCCCAGACCCATGAGCCTACTCAGGGTAGCCGCCTCGGTCAGCGCGATGACGCTTGTCTCGCGCATCACCGGGTTCATCCGCGACACGCTCCTCGCCGTCGCCTTCGGGGCGGGGTTCGCGATGGACGCCTTCGTGGTGGCGTTCCGGCTCCCGAACCTGCTGCGGCGCCTGTTCGCCGAAGGGGCTTTCTCGCAGGCGTTCGTGCCCATCCTGGGCGAATACAAGGCCAGGCGCGGGGAAGAGGCCACGCGGGCGCTGGCCGCGAAAGTCCTCGGGACCCTGTCGGTCGCGCTCCTGGCGGCAACCGCGGTGGGCGTGGTGGCGGCGCCGCTCCTCGTCTACGCGAGCGCATGGGGGTTCGCGAAGGACGCGGACAAGTTCGCGCTCACGGTGACGATGCTGAGGATCTGCTTCCCGTACATCTTCTTCATCTCGCTGACCAGCTTCGCCGCGGGGATCCTCAACACCTGGGGGCAATTCAAGGTGCCGGCCTTCACGCCGGTCCTCCTCAACCTGTCGTTCATCGGGTTCGCCCTGTTCGCCGCGCCGTACTTCGACCGCCCGATCCTGGCGCTCGCCTGGGCCGTCTTCGCGGGCGGGGCGCTGCAGCTCGCCTTCCAGGTTCCGTTCCTGCTTCGCCTGCGCATGCTGCCGATGCCGAAATGGGACCCGAGGGACGAGGGCGTGGTGCGGGTGCTCCGGCTCATGGCCCCGGCCGCGCTGGGCGTCTCGGTGGCGCAGGTGAGCCTCGTCATCAACACGCAGATCGCTTCGTGGCTGGGCGACGGGCCCGTGTCGTGGCTCTACTTCGCGGACCGGCTCATGGAGTTCCCCTCGGCGCTCCTCGGCGTGGCGCTCGGGACGGTGCTCCTGCCCTCGCTGGTGAAGCACCACAGCAACAACGACCCCGCCGCCTATTCGCGGCTCCTCGACTGGGGCCTGCGGGTGACCCTGCTGCTCGCGCTGCCGGCCGCGGTAGGGCTCGCGATGCTCGCCGTCCCCCTCGTGGCCACCCTCTTCTGGCACGGCGAGTTCACGCGGCACGACGTGCTCATGACCCGCTCGGCCCTGATGGCCTACGCGGCCGGGCTGGCCGGCATCATCCTCGTGAAGGTGCTCGCGCCCGGGTTCTACGCGCGCCAGAACATCCGCACGCCGGTCAAGGTCGCGCTCGTCACGCTCGCGGTCACGCAGGTCGCGAACCTCGCGCTCGTGCCCTGGCTCCGGCACGCCGGGCTCGCCGCCGCGATCTCCGTGGGCGCCACCTTCAACGCCGCGTGGCTGTGGTGGCTGATGCGCCGCTGCGGGGCCTGGCAGGCCGGCCCCGACTGGGGGGCGTTCCTCCTGAAGGTCGCCGTGGCCCTGTACATGATGGGCGGCGTGATCTGGTACGGCATGGGCTCGGAGCAGTCCTGGTTCGCCATTCCCGCCGCCACCCGCGCGCTCAGGCTCGCGGTCCTGATCCTCGGGGCCATGGCCGCCTACTTCGCCACCCTGTGGGCGCTCGGCTTTCGCCTGCGCCATTACGCGCGCCAGGACTGATGAAGCTCTCCGTCATCCGCGATCCGAAGCCCGGCGCGCCCGATGCCGTCATCGCCATCGGCAGCTTCGACGGCGTGCACCGCGGCCATCGGGCGCTGCTCGCGCGCGTGGTCGAGGAAGCCGCGGCGCTCGG
>JAGRPO010000332.1 GCA_019449455.1 Betaproteobacteria bacterium
AAGGCCTTCGTCGCGCCCGACGCCTCGGACAAGCCCAAGTACTACGACGTGGGCATGCTCCCCTACCCGTCGGGCAAGCTCCACATGGGGCACGTGCGCAACTACTCGATCAACGACGCGCTCTGCCACTTCCTGCGCATGAAGGGGTTCAACGTCCTGCAGCCCATGGGCTGGGACGCCTTCGGCCTGCCCGCCGAGAACGCCGCCATGGCCAACGGCGTGCCGCCGGCGAAATGGACGTGGGAAAACATCGCCTACATGAAGAAACAGCTCCAGTCGCTCGGGTTCGCCATCGACTGGACGCGCGAGGTGGCGACCTGCTCGCCGTCGTATTACCGGTGGAACCAGTGGCTCTTCCTGCGCATGCGCGAGAAGGGCATCGCCTACCGCAAGACGGGCACGGTGAACTGGGACCCGGTGGACAAGACCGTGCTCGCCAACGAGCAGGTCATCGACGGCAAGGGCTGGCGCACGGGCGCGACGGTCGAGAAGCGCGAGATTCCCATGTGGTACCTGCGCATCTCGCAGTACGCCGACGAGCTGGTGGACGCCCTCGACGGCCTCGGCTGGCCCGAGCAGGTGAAGCAGATGCAGCGCAACTGGATCGGCCGCTCCTACGGCGTCGAGTTCACCCTGCCCTACGCCGACGAGACGGCCCGCCGGATGGCCGACGGGAAGCAGGGCCTCAAGGTCTACACGACCCGCGCCGACACGATCATGGGCGTCACCTTCGCCGCCGTGGCCGCGGAGCATCCGCTTGCGCACGAGGCCGCGAAGGGCAACGCAAAGCTCGCCGCGTTCATCGAGGAGTGCAAGAAGGGCGGCGTGATGGAGGCCGACCTCGCCACGATGGAGAAGAAGGGGATGCCCACGGGGCTCTTCGTGCTGCACCCCTTCACGAAGGAAGAGGTCGAGGTCTGGGTGGGCAACTACGTGCTCATGGGCTACGGCGAGGGTGCGGTGATGGCCGTGCCGGGCCACGACGAGCGCGACTTCGCCTTCGCGAGGAAATACGGCCTCGCGATCAGGCCCGTCATCGACGTGGGCGGCCAGGCCTACTCCACGGACGCGTGGCAGCCCTGGTACGAGGAAGCCGGCATGTGCGTGAACTCCGGCAAGTACGACGGGCTCGCGCAAGCGGCGGCCATCGACGCGGTCGCGGCCGACCTCCGCGCGATGGGCCTGGGCGAGAAGCGCAAGCAGTTCCGCCTCCGGGACTGGGGCATCTCGCGCCAGCGCTACTGGGGCACGCCCATCCCGATGGTCCTTTGCCCGAAGTGCGGCGACGTGCCGGTGCCCGACGACCAGCTTCCCGTCGTGCTGCCGGAGGACCTCGTGCCCGACGGCTCCGGAAGCCCGCTCGCCAAGTCGCCCGCCTTCTACGAATGCAAGTGCCCGACCTGCGGCGCCGACGCCCGGCGCGAGACGGACACGATGGACACCTTCGTCGATTCGTCGTGGTACTTCTTCCGCTACACGTGCCCCGACGCGACGTCCATGGTCGACGCGCGCGCCGACTACTGGATGCCGATGGACCAGTACATCGGCGGCATCGAGCACGCGATCCTGCACCTCCTGTACGCGCGCTTCTGGACCAAGGTGATGCGCGACATGGGGCTGGTCAAGGTGGACGAGCCGTTCAGGAACCTGCTCACGCAGGGGATGGTGCTCAACCACATCTTCAGCCGGCGCACCGACAAGGGAGGCATCGCCTATTACGCGCCCGAGGAGGTCGACGTGAAGGCCGATGCCGAGGGGAAGATCTCCGCGGTGACGCTCAAGGCCGACGGCAGCCCCGTCGACTACGGCGGCATCGGCACGATGTCCAAGTCGAAGAGGAACGGCGTCGACCCGCAGGACCTCATCGACCGCTACGGCGCCGACACCGCGCGGCTCTACGTGATGTTCGCGAGCCCGCCCACGGACACGATCCTGTGGTCCGACTCCTCCGTCGAGGGGTCCTTCCGGTTCCTCAAGCGCCTGTGGAAGCTCGTGCACGACCATCTCGCCGCCGCCGGCCCGGCGCCCCGCCGCGCCGCGGGCGACCTCCCGAAGGAGCTCAAGGACCTTCGCTTCAAGCTGCACAAGACCATCGACAAGGTGGGCGACGACTACGGGCGGCGCCTGCAGTTCAACACCGCGATCGCCGCGGTGATGGAGCTCCTCAACGCGCTCACCGACGTGAAGGATCCGTCGCCGGCCGCGCGCGCGGTGGCGCAGGAGGTGCTCGAGGGCGCGGTGCTGCTCCTGGCACCCGTCGTCCCGCATATCGCGACCGCGCTCTGGGCCGAGCTTCGCCCCGGAACGCGCCTCGTCGACCAGCCCTGGCCCGAGGCCGACAAGTCCGCCCTCGTCCAGGACACGATCGAGCTGGTCGTCCAGGTGAACGGCAAGCTGCGCGGGCACCTGCATGTCGCGGCCGCCGCCGCGCGCGAGGAGATCGAGAAGGCGGCCCTCGCGTGCGAGGCCGCCGTGAAGTTCATGGAAGGCAAGCCCGCGAGGAAGGTCGTCGTGGTGCCCGGCCGCCTGGTGAACATCGTTGTCTAGCCGAGTCCCGCGTCGATCCGGGGGGAGGGCCGCGGTCCGGGGCGCGATGGCGGTCGCGTTCCTGGTCCTGTCCGCCTGCGGCTTCCAGTTGCGGGGCGAGGCCCCGATGGGGCTGAAGTCGCTCCACGTCACCACGGCCGCGCCCTCGCTGGTCGCCGCCGAGATCCGCCGCCAGCTCGCGGGCGGGCCCGCGCGGCTCGCCCCCGACAGCCGGGCCGCCGAGGTGCACGTGCGCATCCTTTCGGAGAACGCGGAGAAGACGATCCAGACCCTGACGGGCACGGGCCGCGTGTTCGACTTCCAGCTTCGCCTGAGGGTGGGCTTCGAGGCGACCGACGCCTCGGGCAAGGCGCTCATCGAGCCCACGGAGTTCGAGGTCCGCCGCATCATCTCCTACTCGGAAACGGCGCCGCTCGCGAAGGAAGCGGAAGAGCAGCTGCTGTTCCACGACATGCGCGTCGAGGCGGCCGCGCAGGTCCTGCGCCGCGTCGCCGTCGTCCACGCGAACGTCACGAAGCCATGAAGATCGCCACGCGCCAGCTCGCCGGGCACCTGAAGAAGGGGCTGGCACCCCTCTACGTCGTGCACGGCGCCGAGGCGCTCCTCGCGCTGGAGGCGGGCGACGCCATCCGCGCGGCGGCGCGTCGCGACGGATACGCCGAGCGCGAGGTCTTCTCGGCGGAGCCCGGCGCGGACTGGTCGAAGCTCACCGCCTCGGCCGCCAACCTCTCGCTCTTCGCGTCGAGGAAGATCCTCGAGATCCGCATTCCCACGGGCAAGCCGGGCGCGGAGGGCGGCAAGGCGATCGAGGCGCTCTGCGCGCGCCTGCCCGACGACACGCTGGTCCTCGTGATGCTGCCGGAACTGGAGTGGCAGGGCCTCAAGACCGCCTGGTTCGGGGCGCTCGAGGGCGCCGGCACCGTGGTGGAGGCGAAGTCCGTCTCGCGCGAGGAGCTGCCGCAGTGGCTGGCCGAGCGCCTGGCCGCGCAGCAGCAGCGCGCGGGCGTGGAGACGCTCGAATGGATGGCCGACCGCGTGGAGGGCAACCTCCTCGCGGCGAAGCAGGAGGTGGACAAGCTCGCCCTGCTGCTGCCGGCGGGGGAGATATCGCTGGACGCCATCCGCGAGGCGGTGACCGACGTCTCCCGCTTCGAGCGCGACGGGCTCATCGACGCGATCCACGAGGCGCAGCCGGGGCGCATCGCGCGCGCCGTCGATTCGCTGGAGGCCGAAGGCGAGCCCCTGCCGCTGCTGCTCTGGGCCCTGACCGAGGAGCTGCGCCTCATGATGCAGCTCGCGGCCGGCGAGCGGCCGCGCCGCTTCCTCGACCAGGACCGCGTGCAGCGCATCCGGCGCACCGCGCGCAAGCACGATGCCGCCTCCTTCGACCGGCAACTCTTGCGGGCACACCGGATTGACCGCATGATCAAAGGCGTCGAGACGGGAGACGCGTGGGAGGAAATCCTCGAGTTCTCCCTCGCCCTCGCCGGCACTCCGGCGCTTCGCACCGCCGCCTGACATGATCGAGGGACGAGCCGGCGGGATGGACCTGACTCGCCGAGAGACCGCATGAACGACCTGAACGCCACCGACGACAGCCAGGGACTCATCGCCGCGCTGGGCGCCGCCGCCCGCGACGCGAGCCGCGTGCTCGCGCGCGCCGGCACGGCCGCGAAGAACCAGGCCCTCGAGGCGGCCGCCGGCGCCCTCGTCGACCGCGAGAAGACGATCCTCGCCGCCAACGCGCGCGACGTGAAGGGCGCCCGCGCCGAAGGCGCCGACGACGCCTTCATCGACCGCCTGAAGCTCACCGCGAAGATGGTCGACGAGATGGCCGAGGGACTGCGCCAGGTCGCGAAGCTTCCCGACCCCGTGGGAGAGGTCACCGACCTGCGCTACCGCCCCTCCGGCATCCAGGTGGGCCGCATGCGCGTGCCGCTGGGCGTGGTCGGGATCATCTACGAGTCGCGCCCCGACGTGACCGCGGACGCGGGCGCGCTGTGCCTGAAGAGCGGCAACGCGGCCATCCTGCGCGGCGGCAGCGAAGCCCTGCACTCCAACCAGGCCATCGCGGCCTGCCTGCACCTGGGCCTCAAGGCCGCGGGCCTGCCGGAGGCGGCGATCCAGCTCGTCGGCACCACCGACCGCGCGGCCGTCGGCGAGCTCATCGCGGCGCAGGAGTACGTCGACGTGATCGTGCCGCGCGGCGGCAAGAGCCTGGTCGAGCGCATCTCCCGCGAGGCCCGCGTCCCCGTCATCAAGCACCTCGACGGCGTGTGCCACGTGTACGTCGACGCGGGCGCGGACCCCGCCAAGGCGCTCGCCATCGTCGAGAACGCGAAGACCCAGCGCTACGGGACGTGCAACACGATGGAGACCCTGCTCGTCGCGCGGCCGGCCGCGCCGGCGGTGCTGCCGGCCATCGGGAAGATGTTCGCGGCCAAGGGCGTCGAGATGCGCGCCTGCCCCGAGTCCCGGGCGATCCTCGCGAAGGCGGGCGTGAAGGGCGTGAAGGAGGCCACCGAGGACGACTGGTACGCCGAGTATCTCGCGCCCATCGTCGCCATCGCGATCGTGCCCGGCATCGACGAGGCCATCGCCCACATCGCGAAATACGGCTCGCAGCACACGGACGCCATCGTCACCGGGGACTGGGGGCGCGCGCAGCGGTTCCTGCGCGAGGTCGACTCCGCCTCCGTCATGGTGAACGCCTCGACCCGCTTCGCCGACGGCTTCGAGTACGGCCTGGGCGCCGAGATCGGCATCTCCACGAACAAGCTCCACGCGCGCGGGCCCGTCGGGCTCGAGGGGCTCACCTCGCAGAAGTGGATCGTGCTCGGTGACGGGCACGTCCGCGGCTGAGCTCTTGGCCTCCCCCCTCGGCCTCTTCGGCGGCACTTTCGACCCGGTCCACTTCGGCCACCTGCGGCTCGCCGCGGAGGTGCGCGAGGCCTTCCGCCTGGAGCGCGTCGTGTTCCTGCCCACGGGGCACCCGTGGCAGCGCTCGCGCGACACGTACGCCGGCGGCGCCGAGCGCGTGCGCATGCTCGAGCTCGCCGTCGGCGCGGACCCCGCGTTCCGCGTGGACGACCGCGAGGTGCGCCGCGCGGGGCCCACGTACAGCGTCGACACCCTCGAGGAATACCGCCGCGAGTGCGGCCCCGCCACGCCGCTCGTCTTCCTGTGCGGAACCGACGCCTTCGCGCGCGTGGAAACCTGGCACCGGTGGGAAGCGCTCTTCGAGCTGGCGCATTTCGCCGTCGCGGTGCGCGCCGACGACCCGGAGTGGCATTCCCGGGGGCCCGGGGCGATCCCGAAGGCCCTGTGGCCGCGCGTCACGATGAGCCTGAGGGACGTGCTCACCGCACCGGCGGGGCGCATCATGACCTTCGCCATGACGCCGCTCGCCATCTCCTCCACCGCCATCCGCGGCCGCGTGCAGGCCGGGAGCTCGATCCGATACCTCACCCCCGACCCCGTGGTCGACTACATCCACCAGCACCAGCTCTACGGAACCTCCGCGTGACCAGACAACTGACCACCCTCGCCAAGAAGAAGCTCGTCGTCGCAGCCCTGGAGGACATCAAGGCCCGCGACATCCTCGCCATCGACGTGAGGAAGATCACCTCCATGTTCGACTGGATCGTGGTCGCGAGCGCCGATTCCGCGCGCCAGACCAAGGCGCTCGCCCGCCACGTGCGCGACAAGCTCAAGGAGGCCGGCTGCGCCATCGTCGGCACCGAGGGCGAGGAGGGCGCCGAATGGGTGCTGGTCGACTCCGGCGACATCGTGGCGCACGTGATGCAGCCCGCGGTGCGCGCCTACTACAACCTCGAGGAGCTGTGGGGCGAGGGCAAGTTCGACCGGCCCGCCAATCCCACGGCGCCCATCGAGAAGCCGCTTCGCCGCGAGGCAGGCGAGCCCGCGGCGGGCGCCCGGAAGGCGCGCGCGCCGAAGACGGGCGCCGCGACGGGCACGCGGCGGCGCAAGGCCGCGGCCGGCACGACGGGCGCGGCCGCCTCGCCCCGCACGCGCGCCAAGGCGCGCACCAAGGCGTCGGGCGCCGCGCCCAAGCCCCGGCGCCGCAAGCCGGCCGCCTGAGTGCGGGTCTCGATCGTCTCGGTCGGCCACAGGATGCCTGCCTGGATCCGCTCGGGCTTCGGCGAGTACGTGAAGCGCCTGCCGCCCGAGATCAAGGTCGAGCTCGTGGAACTCAAGCCCGAGGACAGGACCTCGGGGAAGACGGTCGAGAAGGCGAGGGCGCTCGAGGGCGAGCGCATCCTCGCCGCCATCCCCGCGGGCGCCACCGTTCTCGCGCTGGACGAGAAGGGCCGGGCCTTCACGACGCAGGGCCTTTCGGTCATGCTCGCGGGCTGGATGCGCGAGGCGACCCATCCCGCCTTCGTGATCGGCGGCGCGGACGGGCTCTCGGACGAGGTGAGGAGCCGCGCCGACAAGCTCGTCTCGCTCTCGGCCATGACCCTTCCGCACGGGCTGGTGCGCGTCGTGCTGGCCGAGCAGATCTACCGCGCCTGGACCATCCTCGCCAACCACCCCTACCACCGCGACTAGCCCATGGCCGTCATCTATCTCGCCTCCCGGAGCCCGCGCCGCCGCGAGCTCCTCGTCCAGATGGGCGTCAAGTTCGAGATGCTCCTGTTCCGCGAGGGCACGCGCCAGGACGCCGACACGGTGGAGGACCCCCTCCCCGGCGAGCCCCCCGACGATTACGTGCGCCGCGTCACCCGGCTGAAAGTGGACGCCGCCTGGCAGCGGGTGGTGATGCGCAAGGGGCTGCGGCGCATGCCGGTGCTCGCGGCCGACACCACCGTGGCGCTGGCGAACGAGATGCTCGCGAAGCCCGCGGATGCGGCCGACGCGGCCCGCATGATGCGGCTGCTCGCCGGCACGCGCCACCGCGTGCTCACCGCCGTGGCGGTGGCCCACGAGGGGCGGGTGGAGATGCGGGTGAGCGAGTCGCTCGTCACCTTCTGCCCGCTGGACGAGGCGCGCATCGATGCCTACGTCGCATCCGGGGAACCCTTCGACAAGGCGGGCGGCTACGGCATCCAGGGCAGGGCAGGGGCCTTCGTGAGCCGCCTCGAGGGCAGCTACACGGGGGTCATGGGGCTGCCGCTTTTCGAGACCGGCGAACTTTTGCGAGAATTCGGCATTACGGTCCCGTAAACTGGGGACAACCGGCAAACCCTTGGAACACGGATGAACACGGATAAAGGCGGATGAACACGGATGATTCGGGAATGAGGTGATTTCTCGCCCTGATTGACTGTGCCCGCGAACGAGCGGCGATGACGGTATCGGCCGGCATGTCCCGGGCCCGCCGTCGCCATCCGTGTCCATCCGCCTTTATCCGTGTTCATCCGTGTTCCAAGGGTGTAACCGCCACCTCGAGCCCCGATGAACGAGCAGATCCTCATCAACGTCACCCCGCAGGAAACGCGGGTCGCGGTCACCGAGCAGGGCGCGGTGCAGGAACTGCACGTCGAGCGCGACTCGTCCCGCGGCATCGTGGGCAACGTCTATCTCGGCCGCGTCTGCCGGGTGCTGCCGGGCATGCAGTCGGCCTTCGTGGAGATCGGGCTCGCCCGCGCCGCCTTCCTGCACGTGGCCGACATCTGGATGGCCCGCAACGGCGACGGGCAGGTGAAGCCCATCGAGAAGATCCTCTCCGAGGGCCAGGCGCTGCTGGTGCAGGTCGTGAAGGACCCGATCGGCTCCAAGGGCGCGCGGCTCTCCACGCAGGTCTCCATCGCCGGGCGGCTCCTCGTCTACCTGCCGCAGGACCCCCACATCGGCATCTCGCAGCGCATCGAGGACGTCGCCGAGCGCGAGAACCTGCGCGAGAAGGTGCACTCCCTCATCCCCGAGGGCGAGTCGGGGGGGTTCATCGTCCGCACCGTCGCCGAGACGGCGACCGACGCCGAGCTCAAGGCCGACATCGACTACCTGGTCACCCTGTGGAAGCAGATCCAGCTGGCCGCCACGACCGCGGCCCCGCAGGCCGTGCTCTACCAGGACCTCGCCCTGTCCACGCGCGTGCTGCGCGACCTCGTGACCGACACCACCGAGCGCGTGATCGTCGACTCGCGCGAGAACTTCCACCGCCTCAAGGACTTCGCCGCGAAGTACACGAGGAAGGCCCTTCCCATCCTCGAGCACTACGCCGGCGAGCGCCCCCTCTTCGACCTCTTCGGCGTCGAGGAGGAGATCGAGAAGGCCCTCGCCCGGCGCGTGGACCTCAAGAGCGGCGGCTACCTCATCATCGACCAGACCGAGGCCCTCACCACGGTGGACGTGAACACCGGGGGCTTCGTCTCCGGCCGTTCCTTCGACGACACCATCTTCAAGACCAACCTCGAGGCCGCGCAGTCGATCGCCCGCCAGCTTCGCCTGCGCAACCTCGGCGGGATCATCATCGTCGACTTCATCGACATGGACACGCAGGAGCACCGCGACGCCGTGCTCGCGGAGTTCCGCAAGGCGCTCGCCCGCGACCGCACGCGCGTCACCGTGAACGGCTTCTCCCAGCTGGGGCTCGTCGAGATGACGCGAAAGAGGACGCGCGAGTCGCTCGCCCACGTCCTGTGCGAGCCCTGCCCGGTGTGCGCGGGGCGGGGGGAGCTGAAGACCGCCCAGACCATCTGCTACGAGATCCTGCGCGAGATCCTGCGCACGGAGCGCCAGTTCGGCGCGAAGGAATACCGCATCCTCGCCTCGCAGAAGGTGATCGACATGTTCCTCGACGAGGAATCGAACGCGCTCACCATGCTCGGCGACTTCATCTCCAAGCCCATCTCGATGCAGGTGGAAACCGCCTACACCCAGGAGCAGTACGACGTCATCCTGGTGTGACCCGGCCCGGGGCGCGCGGCGCGCCCCCGCCGCTCAGCCGCCCTTCTGCGGCGTGCCCTGCAGCAGGCGCTTGGCCTCCTGCAGCCTCTCGATGGAGAGGTCGAGCTTCTGCGTGCGCGTGAAGTCGAGCTGCTGCGTCCTCTCGGCGCCGTCGGGCTGGGATTGCGGCGGCGCGGATTTCGCCGAGCCGTCGGAATTGTAGAGGCGCGGGTCGAACGCCTGCAGGCGCTGCGTCCTGTCCCCGTCGGGGGCGCGCTCGCTGATCGTGCGGTCGGGCTCGTCGCGCGCCAGGGCGGCCAGCATGTCGTCGGAGATCATCGGGGCCGCGGCCGGCTTCGCCGCGGCCGCGGGCTTCGGCGCCGCGGGCCTGGGCGGCTCCTCCACCACGTGCGCCACCTCGCGGAAGACCTCCTGGGCCCGCGCCGCGCGCCGGGTGATCGTGAGGGGCGCCTCGAAGACCGACAGGCGCGTGGTCTCCATGAGCTCCGGCGGCGTCGTGGGCACCGTCTTCTCGGCCGCGGCGGGGGCGGCGGCGGCTTCGCCGCGGGAGACGCGCTGCACGAGCCCGTCGATCATGTCGCGCTGCTTCTGCAGCGCCTCGGCCACGGCCTTGAGCTCGGCGAGCTGCTCGTTGATGCCGGTGGACTTCTCGTTGATCTTCGAGAGGTTGTCCAGGCGCGACTGCAGGAGCTGCTTGTGGTCCTTCATCTGGATTTCCAGCGGCAGCGTCACCGCCTGCACCCAGCGCTCGCCCTGGGTGCGCGCGTCGGTGAAGAGCGAGCGCGCCTGCGCGACGAGCGAGGCGTGGAACTTCTTCACGAAGAAGCTCTTGTAGTTGGCCACGTTGACGGGATCGCGGCTGAACTGGTCGGTCTCCGCCACCAGCAGCTTCAGTTTCGTCGCGTGCAGCTCGAGGTCGAGCGAGGGAAGGTTCATGCGCTGGAAGCCGAACTTCTCCACGAAGGTGTTGTAGACGCCCTGCATGAGCTTCTTGATGTCCTCGCTCGCCGCGAAGACGCGCCCGAAGTCGGCGCTCATGAGCTTGGCGAGCTCGCGCATCGCGCGCTGGAGGCCCACGGTGGTCCACGAATCCTCCATGGCCTGGGCGCTCTGGGCGAGCATGATGTCGAGCTTCGCCGGGTTGAGCATGTCCATCAGCGCCGAGCGCCTGGCCGAGAAGTTCGCGTGGTTCACCTTGTACTCGGCGAGCGCCGAGTTGTAGGCGCTCTTCTCCGACGCGATCTTCTGCCAGAGCTTGGTCACCACCTCGCGGCTCTTGCCCACGAGGCCCTGCATCTCGGCGATCGAGGCCTGGTTCGCGTGCTGCTTGTTGGCGATGGAGGCGCGCGACGACACCATCATGGAGCCGATCTCGTTCATCACCGCCTTGCACAGGATCTGCCGGCGCATCGGCACGATCTCCTGGGCGAGGTAGTTCTCCAGGCTCTCGATGCCGCTCTTCCTCACCAGGCCCGCGTCCCCGCGGATCTTGCCGAGGAGCGCCTTCTGCGCGGACAGCGCGAAGATCCGCGAGGCGTCGAGCGAGAGCGCCTTGCCGGTGGTCTCGACCATGCGCTGGACGGCGCGCTGGATCTCCTCCGGGGTCTTCAACTCGTCCCACATCAGGTCGATCTTGTTGAGCACCGCGATCTTCTGCGGCAGCCCCGGCTTCACGTAGCGGTCCCAGATCTCCAGGTCGCTCTTGGTGACGCCCGTGTCGATCGACAGGAGGAAGACGATCGCGTGCGCGGCGGGCAGCGTGGAGACGGTGAGCTCGGGCTCCATGCCCAGGGCGTTGAGGCCCGGGGTGTCCAGGATCGACAGCCCGTTGGACAGCAGCGGGTGCGGGTAGTTGATCATGGCGTAGCGCCACGCCGGCACCTCGACCAGCTCCTCCTCGCCGGGGAGCTCGCCGTTCTCGTTCACCATGGGCGCGAGGCCCAGCATGCGCGCCTCGAGCGCGTACACCTTCTTCGTGTCCGCGAGGGCCGCGAGCGCCTTCTTCATCTCCGCCGCCGAGCCGGTGTTGAGCCGGATCTTGCTCCACTCCACGGGGTTGTTCTTCAGCTGCGAGATCGACTCGTCGCGGTAGCGCGTCTCCACCGACAGGAGCTTGAGGTAGGGCTCCTCGTTGGGGTCGTGGAAGATCTCCGTCGGGCACATGGTCGTCCGCCCGACGTCGGAAGGCAGGAGCCGCTCCTTGAAGCTCGAGAAGAAGAGCGCGTTGATGAGCTCGGACTTGCCGCGCGAGAACTCCGCGAGGAAGGCGAGCATGAGCCGGCCCTTGTTCAGGTTCTCGAGCAGGTCGTAGAAGCGGATGGATTGCTGGACGTCCAGCTGCCCGTTGGCCTCCAGCCAGTCGTGGTAGGCCGTGACCGAGCGCGTGAGGTCCTCCCGCCACCGGTTGTAGCGGGCGATCTCGCCTTCGAATCGGGCGTCGACGGGGGAGGCGGGGGTCACGGGGGGCTCTTTTTGGAGGACCAAGTGTACCCGAGAGGCCCGTTCTGGAGACCAACGGCGCCCGGTGCCCGGGCACGCCACGCCCGGCGCAAAAAAATAGGCCGGACGCGAAGTCCGGCCATCGAGGAGGAAAGGTCTGCCGCCCGGGAGAGGCGCCCGCCGGGTCCGGCCCGGCGGGGCGGGGGGCGGGGGGCGGCGCGCTAGGCGGCGCGGCGGAAATCCGGGTCGTTCGCGGGCGCTTCCGCGGTGGCGGGGGCGGTGGCGGCCGGCACCGTATTGGCGGCGCGGCGGGCCGTCTCGAGGGTCCCCCAGCTCGGCAGGAGCAGGGTGCCGCGCTCGCCGCCGAAGGCGAGGAGCAGGTTCATGGCGACCAGCGTGAGGACGGGGGCGGCGATCGCGAAGAGTTGCGCGTAGTTTTCGATGAAGAGGTTCATTTTCGTTCTCCTGGGCGTCTGTTGGTCTTGGGTCGGTCCGGCCCGTTTCCGGGGGGCCTCGCGGGTTTCGCCCCGCGCTGGATCGCAATCTAGGTTCGGGCCCCTTTCCCCGCCAGCGGCATGCGACGAATTGGCGAAAACCGGGGCCGAAACGCCTTTCCGGCGCGGGAATCCGGGGTTCAGTTCGCGCCCGGAGCGCGGCCCAGGGCCACTTCGGCCAGGGTCCGGCCCTGCCGGTCGACGACCCGGATCCGGCCGACGCGGCGGTCGGCCAGCCATGCGCCCAGGGCGAAGAGCCCCACTACCGGGAGGGCAACGACAACCAGGGTGATTGCGAAAGTGGAGAAGTCCATGTTGCGTTCGTTTCCTTGTCGGGCAGCCCACCGGCAGGCCCCTGCCGGCTCCGGGCGGCGCGGGACCGTGTCTCGCGTTGGTGCCCAGACTACGCATCCGGCGTCCGTGCGGCGGCGGAGGAATCCGGCGGATTCGCGTGCCTTATCCGACGCGCGGATGTGCGAAACCGCACTTCCGGCGAGTCTTCGGGTGCGCTACAGGACGAAGCGGGAGATGGCGCGCATGGCCTCGCCTTCGAGCCAGGCGACGGGGAGCATGAGGACCAGCTGGCAGGCGATGAGGACGAGCACGGGGGTGATGTCGACGCCGCCGACGGGGGGGATCGCCTTCTGGAACGGCTTGAGGAAGGGGCGCGTCATCGCCTCGAAGAAGGGGGCCACCGGGTGGTAGGGGTTCACCCAGGAAAGCAGCGCCTGCAGCAGCACCGAGACCATGACGATGTAGACCGTGAGGCGCAGGAGCTTCACCAGGGCGAGGAACAGGATCACCGACAGGGCCGCGCCGTTCACGATCTCCACGCCCTGCAGGAGCGAGAGGATCGACAGCAGCACCACTTCCGCCGCCCAGGCCACGGCGATCGAGGCGATGTCGAGCTTGAAGAAGCCGGGCAGGAGCCGGCGCACCGGCTTGACCGCGAAGTCGGTGAGCGCCATCGTGAACTGGGCCAGGGGGTTCCTGGCCGGCGCGCGCAGCACCTGCATCCAGAAGCGCACCAGCGCCGACAGGATGAAGAGGTCGAAGATCGCCTCGACGACGAACGCGATCGCCTGGGTGAGCATCGCCTAGTCCCGCCCGAACTGCTCGCCCAGCTCGCGCGAGCGGGCGCAGGCCGCCTTCACCGCCCCGATGAAGCGCGCCTTCAGGTCGGCGCCCTCCATCTCGCCGAGGGCGCGCTCCGTGGTGCCGCCTTTCGAGGTGACCTGGGCGCGCAGAACCGCCGGATCCTCGGCGCGCTCGCGCGCGAGCTTCGCCGCGCCGGCGAACGTCCCGAGGGCGAGCGTGCGCGCCGCCTCGGGAGCCAGGCCCAGCTCGACGCCCGCCCGCTCGAGCGCCTCGATGAAATAGAAGACGTAGGCGGGGCCGCTGCCCGAGACCGCGGTCACCGCGTCGAGGTCCTCCTCGCGCGGCAGCCACACGGTCTCGCCGACGGCGCCCAGGAGCTCCCCGGCGCGCCTGCGCCCTTCCGCGCCCACGGCCGGCGGGGCGAAGAGGCCGGTGACGCCCGCGTGCACGAGGGCGGGCGTGTTGGGCATGGCGCGCACGATGGCGGCGTGCCCGCCCAGCCAGCGCGACAGGTCCGCGATGCGGATGCCGGCGGCGATGGTGACCACGACGGTGGCCGGATCGAGCGGCACGAGCGGTCCCACCGCCTCGCGCATCTGCTGAGGCTTCACCGCCAGGACGAGCGCGTCGGCGGCCGGCAGTCCCGGGCCGGCGGTCTCCCGCACCGCCACGCCGAAGCGCGCGGCGAGGCTCTCGCGCGCGGCCGCACCCGGCTCGACGACCGTGATGCCGGCGGCGGGGAACCCCCTCGCGACCAGCCCGCCGATGATGGCCGCGCCCATGTTGCCGCCGCCGAGGAAGGTCACCTTCATGCCGCGCCCGCCCGCCAGGCGCGCGCCTCGCGCGCGCCGAAGATGGCCGTGCCGATGCGCAGCATCGTGGCGCCCTCGGCGATCGCCGCGCGCCAGTCCTGCGACATGCCCATCGAGAGGGTGTCGCCCTCCAGGCCGGCGGCGCGGATCGCCTCCAGCTCGCGGCGCAGCACCGCGAACTCGGCGCGCGCCTTCGCCTCGTCGCCCGAGGGGCTCGCCATGCCCATGAGCCCGCGGAACCGCAGTCCCGGGAGGGCCGCGATGTGCCGCGCGAGGGCCAGCGCCTCGCCGGGCTTCACGCCGCCCTTTGTCGCCTCCTCGCTGATGTTGACCTCGACGCAGACGTTCAGGGGCGCCTTGCCCGCCGGACGATGGCGCGAGAGGACCTCGGCGAGCTTCGAGCGGTCGACGCCGTGCACCCAGTCGAACTGCATGGCGACTTCCCTCGCCTTGTTGCTCTGGAGCGTGCCGATGAAGTGCCAGGTCGCCGGCAGGTCGGCGAGCGCGCCGATCTTTGCCACCGCCTCCTGCACGTAGTTCTCGCCGAAATCGCGCTGCCCGGCGGCGAAGGCCTCGCGCACCATCGCCGGCGGATGGGTCTTGGAGACCGCCACCAGCGTGATCGCGCGGCTATCCCCTTGTAACGTCTCGGAAATGCGCCGTTTCAGTTCTTGCAGGTTTTCCGCTATTGGAGACATAATCGGTTCGCTTTCGAGGCGCATTCTACTCTGGCTGAACGCCCCTCCCTCCAGCGACGTAGCCTTCCACAGCCGCGAGAACGAAGAATGGACATCGCCGAACTGCTCGCATTTTCCGTCAAGAACAAGGCCTCCGACCTGCACCTGTCCGCGGGGCTGCCGCCGATGATCCGCGTGCACGGCGACGTGCGCCGCATCAACGTGCCGGCCCTCGAGCACAAGGACGTGCACGGGATGGTCTACGACATCATGAACGACTCCCAGCGCAAGGTGTACGAGGAGACGCTGGAGGTCGACTTCTCCTTCGAGATCCCGAACCTCGCGCGCTTCCGCGTGAACGCGTTCAACCAGCAGCGCGGGGCGGGCGCGGTGTTCCGGACGATTCCCTCGAAGGTGCTCACGCTGGAGGACCTGCACGCGCCCAAGATCTTCGCCGAGATCGCGAAGTACCCTCGCGGCCTCGTCCTCGTGACCGGCCCCACGGGCTCGGGCAAGTCCACGACGCTCGCCGCGATGGTCAACGACGTGAACGAGAACGAGTACGGCCACATCCTCACGGTGGAGGACCCGATCGAGTTCGTGCACGAGGCCAAGAAGTGCCTCATCAACCAGCGCGAGGTGGGCCCGCACACGCTGTCGTTCTCGAACGCGCTGCGAAGCGCACTTCGCGAGGACCCGGACATCATCCTCGTGGGCGAGATGCGCGACCTGGAGACCATCCGCCTCGCCATGACCGCGGCCGAGACGGGCCACCTCGTGTTCGGCACGCTGCACACGTCGTCCGCCGCGAAGACGGTCGACCGCATCATCGACGTGTTCCCGGCGGCGGAAAAGGAGATGATCCGCGCGATGCTCTCGGAATCGCTGCGCGCGGTGATCTCGCAGACGCTCTGCAAGACCAAGGACGGCACCGGCCGCGTGGCCGCGCACGAGATCATGATCGGCACGCCCGCCATCCGCAACCTCATCCGCGAGGCCAAGGTGGCGCAGATGTACTCGGCCATCCAGACGGGCCAGTCGCTGGGCATGCAGACGCTCGACCAGAACCTGCAGGACCTGGTGAAGCGCAACCTCGTCTCGATCCCCGAGGCACGCACGAAAGCCGCCAACAAGGACGCATTCATCGGCGCCTGAGAGGCCGGGAGACACCATGGAACGCGAACAATCACTCAAGTTCATGCACGACCTGCTGCGCGCCCTGGTCGCGCGACGGGGCTCGGACCTCTTCATCACCGCGGGCTTCCCGCCGGCCATGAAGGTCGACGGCAAGGTCATGCCCGTCTCCCAGCAGAGCATGTCGCCCATCCACACGCAGGAGCTCGCCCGCTCGATCATGACCGACAAGCAGGCGGCCGAGTTCGAGGCGACCAACGAGTGCAATTTCGCGATCTCGCCCTCCGGCATCGGGCGCTTCCGCGTGAACGCCTTCGTGCAGCAGGGCCGCGTGGGCCTGGTGCTGCGCACGATCACCACGACGATCCCGAAGTTCGACGAGCTCGGCCTGCCCGCGGTGCTGAAGGACGTGGCCATGACCAAGCGCGGCCTCGTGATCTTCGTGGGCGGCACGGGCTCGGGGAAGTCGACCTCGCTCGCCGCGATGATCGGGCACAGGAACGAGAACAGCTACGGCCACATCATCACCATCGAGGACCCGGTCGAGTACGTCCACGAGCACAGGAACTGCATCATCACGCAGCGCGAGGTGGGCGTGGACACCGACAACTGGTTCAACGCGCTCAAGAACACGCTGCGCCAGGCGCCCGACGTGATCCTCATCGGCGAGATCCGCGAGCGCGAGACGATGGAATACGGCATCGCCTTCGCGGAGACGGGCCACCTGTGCATGTCGACCCTGCACGCGAACTCCACCAACCAGGCCCTCGACCGCATCATCAACTTCTTCCCCGAGGAGCGCCGGGCGCAGCTGCTGATGGACCTCTCGCTCAACCTGAAGGCCATCATCTCCCAGCGCCTCATCCCGAAGAAGGGCACCAAGGGCCGCGTGGCCGCCATCGAGATCATGCTCAACTCCCCGCTCATGTCGGACCTGATCTTCAAGGGCGAGGTGCACGAGATGAAGGCGCTCATGAGCCGCTCGCGCGAGCTGGGCATGCAGACCTTCGACCAGGCGCTCTTCGACCTCTTCGAGCAGGACCTGATCAGCTACGAGGACGCGCTGAGGAACGCCGACTCGGTGAACGACCTGCGCCTGAAGATCAAGCTCGAGAGCAAGAACGCGAAGAACCGCGACCTGGGCAGCGGCCTCGACCACCTCGAGATCGTCAAGTAGGGGTTCGCCCCGCGCGCGCGTCAGCCCGCGCCGGCCCGGGAGCGCCCCGCCACGAGCAGGCGCGCGAGGCACGAGGTGGCGGGGTCCGCCTCGCAGTCGTCCGGCTCCCGCTCGCACGAGATGCGCAGCTTCTTGAGCTGGGCGAGGAGCCGCCCGGCCGCCGGGTCCACGTGCAGCCCCGGGCGGGGCGCGCCGAAGAAGAAGCCCTGCACGTAGTCCGCGCCCGCCTCGATCGCGAAAAGCGCCTCCGCCGCCACCTCGATGCCCTCCACGACGACCTGCGTGCCGGCGTCGTGCAGCAACCGCACGACCGAAGGCAGGAGCCGGCGCGCCTTGGCGCAGCCCACCGCCTCGACGAGGAGCGAGCGGTCGATCTTCACGAAGTCCGGCTCGAGCGCCGCCATGCGGTCGAAGTTCGAGCGCGCGATGCCGAAGTCGTCCATCGCCACGCGCACGCCGATCGCGCGGCATGCCGCCACCGCCTCGGCGAGGAGCCCTTCGTCGCCGGACTCGTCCTCGATGATCTCGAGGCAGACGCGCGACGGCGCCAGTCCGTAGAGCCCGATCTCGTCGCGCAGGCTGGCGGCGACGCTCGCCTCGGCGAGCACGGCGCGCGGGTGGATGTTCAGGTACAGGAAGCCCTTGCCCTCGTCCAGGGCCGCGAACCGCGCGAGGTGGGCGCGCCGGCACTCCAGGTTGACGCGCTTGAGCTCGGCCTCGGAGCGGGTGGCGAAGTAGTCCGTGGGGCAGACGGGCTGGCCGGCCATGTTCACCGGCCGGGCCAGCGCCTCGTGCCCGGCGAGCGCCGCGGAATGCACGGAAAAGAGAGGCTGGAAGCTCGTCGCGACGCGCAACGAGGGAGGCAGCCCGGCCATCCCCGGCACGCCGGCCGGCGTGCGTCCCCCATCCATCATTTCCCCTCCGCTCTCGCGCTGCCGGGACGGGACTCCCGTCGACCAAGGGGCATTCTGCGGCACGGAAGCGATGCCATTGTTACGGTAGCAACGCGGCACGGTTACATCCGTAAGATGCCTAGCCGGCGCCGAGGCAGTTGCGCAGCGCGTCCCCGATCTCCTGCATGCGGTAGGGCTTGCGCAGGATCCGGTTCACGCCCGCCGAGTGGGCGCGCGTCTCGAAGCCCGCGCCGCCGAAGCCCGTCGCGATCACGATCGGGACGGCGGGTTTCACGCGCCGCAGCTCCGCGGCGAGCTGCGTGCCGGTGAGGCCGGGCATCACTTCGTCGCTGATCACGGCCTCGAAGCGCTTCGGGTTGGCGCGGAAGGCTTCCAGCGCGGCGCGGCTGTCGGTGTAGCCGGCCGGCTCGTAGCCCAGCGTCGCGAGCATCTCCTCGAGGGCCGCGAGCACCTCGGGTTCGTCGTCGACCGCGAGGATCACCTGGCCGCGCCCGGCGCTCGCCTGCGGCTGCGCCGCCGGCGCCGCCCCGGCGCCCTCCAGCACCGGCAGCCAGACCGTGAACGTCGTGCCGCGCCCCGGCTCGCTCACGACGTCGATGGCGCCGCCGTGCTCGCGGACGATCGAATGCACGAGCGCCAGGCCCAGCCCGGTGCCGCTTCCGGTGGGCTTGGTGGTGAAGAAAGGCTCGAAGATGCGGTCGATGACGCCGGGGGGAATGCCCTGGCCGGTGTCCTTCACCTCGATGAGGGCCCACTCGCCCGGCGCCACCTCGGACAGGCGCGTGCGCGCCGGGGTGTCGAGCCGGCGGCGCGAGAGCGAGATGCCGAGCACGCCTCCGTCGGGCATCGCTTGCCTCGCGTTCGAGGCGAGGTTCATGAGGAGCTGGTGCAGGCGCGTGGGATCGCCCATCACCACCGTCTCCTCCCGCGGCACGGCGAGGCGCACCTCGACGCCCGCCGACGACGAGCCGCGCAGCAGGTCGCACACTTCCGTCACCACCGGCCCCAGGATCACCGGCTCGCTGATCCCGCTCTCCGCCCGGCTGTAGGCGAGGATCTGGGACACCAGCGCCTTGGCGCGGTTGCCGGCGCTCACGATCGTGTCGACGTAGCGCTTGAGCTGCGGGTCGGATTGCGCGCGCGACTGGGCGAGCTCCCCGTACCCCAGGATGGCGCCGAGGATGTTGTTGAAGTCGTGGGCGATGCCGCCCGCGAGACGGCCGACCGCCTCCATCTTCTCCGCCTGCCGCAGCTGCGCGGCGAGCGCCTGGCGCTCCTCCTCGGCGCGGATGCGCTCGGAGACGTCGCTCACGAAGCCGATGATGCGCAGGCGCCCCGCCCCGAGTCCCGTCGGGTCCTCGATGGCGTAGCCGTTCACGCCCACCGTGATCCACTCGCCCTCGGCGCGCTTCATGCGGTACTCGATGGCCACGTGCGCGACCTCGCCGGCGAGGAGCCGGTCGCGGTTCGCGCCGACGCGGGCGCGATCGTCGGGGTGGATGCGCTCCCCCCATTGCGGCAGGGTCGAGATCTCCTCCGCGGGCACGCCCAGGACCGCCCGCGTGTCGCCGTCCCACAGCATGCGGCCCGAGGCGGGGTCGAGCTCGTAGAGCAGGTTGCCGCTCGCGCGGATGGCGGCCTCGTAGCGCCGGCGCCAGGCCTCCGTGGTCTGCGACGCCGCCTCCCGCTCGGCCAGCAGCGCCGCGGCGAAGAGCGTGGTCACCACGGAGGTGGCGACGAAGCCCTGCAGTTGCAGCAGCGAGGTCCAGTCGGCGGCGCCGAGGATGGCGTAAGGCCCCAGCCCGTGCGCCGTGTACCAGTAGCACTGGAGGGCGAAGACCGTGAGGCCCAGCGTGGCGGCGCACAGTCCGAAGCGAAGCGCCGCCCAGATGAGGAAGGGCGAGCAAAGGTAGGCGAGCGGCGCGATGAACCCGGCGGCATCGGGGCGCGTCCGGAACACGAGGTGCGTGGCGACGACGAGGCCGGCGAAGAGAGCGATCGCCTCGGCCAGCCGGCCGCGCAGCGGCCCGATGGCATCGTCCCGCGCTCCGCGGCTCCACGCGAGCACGAGCGGCGCCACGATGGCCATGTTGAGGAAGTCGGAGACGAACGTCACCGTCCACTGCGAACGGAAATCCGCCCCGAGGCGCCACCACGACACGGCCGCGTCGGCGAGCGAGGCCACCGCCGCCAGCGGCACCAGGTTCACGAGGAACCCGGTGAGGCCCACGAGCGTGCCGATCTCCACGCGCCCGCCCGCGAGGCGAAGCAGCACCGCCGCCACGATCGCGGGCTCCGCCGCGTTGACCAGCGCGGTGACCGCCGAGGCATCCGGCGCCATGCCGCCCTGCAGGCACACGGCGAGCGATTCCACGAAGGCGAGGCCGATGTACGGCGCCCACCGTAGGCGCGGCACGACGAGCAGCGCGCCGAGGGCGAGGCCGTCGGCGGGCCAGGCGAAAAGCGGGAAGCGGGCCAGGGCCGGAAGCGCCGTCGCGAAGACCGCGAGGGCGTAATACGCGACGCCGAAGGCCACGACGAGGGCCGCCGGGCCCCCGGGGAGGGCCGGCCTGGCGGGGTCGGCTCGGAGCCGGTCGGAAGCGAATTTCACGCGATTTGTCCCTGGAACGAGCGATTCTACGGGCTCCGGGCGTAAAATGGCCCCGAAACGACACGCAACTGCCCGGACAACCCCTTGGAAGCCCACATTCTCGTCGTCGACGACGACCCCGCGATACGCGAGCTGGTGCGCGACTACCTCGTCGGGCACGACCTGCGGGTCTCGGTCGCCGATTCCGGCGCCGCCATGGACAAGGTGCTCGGCGCCGAGGTGATCGACCTGGTGATCCTCGACCTCAAGCTCCCCGACGAGGACGGGCTCGTCATCGCGCGCCGGCTGCGCGAGAAGCTCGACATCCCGATCATCATCCTCACCGGCAGCCGCAAGGAGGAGGTCGACCGCGTGATGGGCCTGGAACTGGGCGCCGACGACTACGTCACCAAGCCCTTCAGCCAGCGCGAGCTCCTCGCCCGCATCAAGGCCGTCCTGCGCCGCACGGAGGTCAAGCGTGCCGCGCGCCGCGTCGACACGGCGCGCGCGTACCGCTTCGCCGGCTGGGAGCTCAACACCGGCCTGCGGCGCCTGAAGTCGCCCGAGGGCGCCACGGTCGAGCTCACCAACAGCGAGTACGCGCTACTGGTGGCGTTCCTGCGCGCGCCCCAGAAAGTGCTCTCGCGCGACCAGCTGCTCGAGTCGAGCCGCCTGCACGACGACATCTACGACCGCTCCATCGACGTGCAGATCCTCCGCCTGCGCCGCAAGATCGAGGTGAAGGCGAACGAGCCGAAGCTCATCCGCACCGAGCGGGGCGCCGGCTACTTCCTGGACGCCTCCGTGGAGATCGTGTGAGCGTCGCGGCCATTCGGGCATAGTGCTTTCGATGGGTCCGCTGCCGGAGCTGCTCGCGATCGACGGCATCATGATCGTCGTCGCCGCGTGGTTCGCCATCGGCCTGGTGGGGATCGCCGCGCTGCACGATTTCCGCCTCGTCGGTCGCGTCCTCTTCCCGCTCTCGGCGGTCCTGAGCATCGCCATTTCCGGGCTCGCGCTCTACGCCCTGCCGGGCGCGCCGCAGACCGCGGTGCTCGCCATCGGCCTGCCGGACCTCCCGTTCCACCTGCGCCTGGACGCGCTCTCGGCCTTCTTCCTGGCGCTCCTGGGACTCGCGAGCGCCGGCATCTCCGTCTTCGCCGGCGGCTACTTCCGCCAGGGCGAGGGCACGCCGCCGGGGCTCCTGTGCCTGCACTACCACCTCTTCCTCGCCGCCATGGCGATGGTGATGCTCGCCGACGACGCCTATGCGTTCATGGTCACCTGGGAGGTGATGGCGCTTTCCTCGTACTTCCTCGTCACCACCAACCACCGGATCGCCGAGATCCGCCGCGCCGGGTTCCTCTACATCCTCGTCGCCCACGTCGGCGCCATCGCGATCCTGCTGTGCTTCGGGGTGCTGCAGGCCAACACCGGCGACTACACCTTCGCCAACATGCGCGCGCAGTCGCTCTCGCCCTTCTGGGCCTCGTGCGCGTTCCTGCTGGCGCTCTTCGGCTTCGGGGCCAAGGCCGGGCTCCTGCCGCTGCACGTCTGGCTTCCGGAGGCGCACCCGGCCGCGCCCTCGCCGGTGTCGGCCCTCATGAGCGGCGTGATGCTGAAGACCGCGATCTACGGCCTGGTGCGCGTGAACTTCGACCTGCTGGGCTCGCCCCTGTGGTGGTGGGGCGTCGTGGCGCTGGTGGTGGGGCTCGCCACGGCGCTCTTCGGCGTCGTGTTCGCCGCCGCCCAGGTGGACATGAAGCGGCTGCTCGCCTACTCGTCCATCGAGAACATCGGCCTCATCGTGGTGGGGCTGGGGCTCGCGATCGTCTTCGCCGCCTACCGCATGCACTCGCTCGCCGCGCTCGCCCTGGTCGCCTCCCTCTACCACTGCGTGAACCACGCGCTGTTCAAGAGCCTGCTGTTCCTCGGCACGGGGTCGGTGCTGCACGCCACGCAGGAGAGGAACCTCGGCAAGCTCGGCGGCCTCATGCGCTACATGCCGTGGGTCGCGTGGACGTCCCTCGTGGGCGTGATCGCGAGCGCGGGGCTGCCGCCGTCCAACGGCTTCGTCTCCGAGTGGCTGCTGCTGCAGGGCTTCCTCTTCACCGGCGAGCTGCCGAACCCGTACCTGCGCATGCTGGTGCCGGTCTTCGCCGCCGGGGTCGTGCTGGTGGCCGCGCTCGCCGGCTACGTGATGGTGAAGTTCTTCGGCGTCATCTTCCTCGGCCGGCCGCGCGAGGAGAAGCTCGCGAGCGCCCACGACGCCGGCGGGCTCGAGCGCCTGGGCCTGCTCTGGCTCACCGCCGGCTGCGTGCTGCTGGGGCTCTTTCCCGTGGCGGTGATCGAGGTGATCGACCCCATCACCTACGCGCTGGTCGGCCGCGGCCTCGCGCAGAGCGGGCGCGCGGGCGACTGGCTGCTGCTCGCGCCGGTGTCGGCCGAGCGCGCCTCCTACAGCCCGCTGCTCTTCCTCGTGGTCATCGCGACGGTCGTGCTCCTCGCGTTCGTGCTGGTGCGCCGCTTCTACCACGGGCGCGTGCGCCGCGCCGCGCCGTGGGACTGCGGGTTCCCGATGCAGACGGCGCGCATGCAGGACACGGCCGAGGGCTTCGGCCAGCCCATCCGCCAGATCTTCGAGCCGTTCTACCTGATGAAGCGCGAGCTCCCCTCGCCGTTCGACGCCGCGCCCCGCTACAAGGTCACGGTCGAGGATCCCCTCTGGGGCTGGGTGTACCTGCGCATCGCGGCCGTCACCGAGGCGCTCTCGCGCTGGGTGGGGATGCTGCAGCGCGGGCGCATCTCGATCTACCTGCTGTACAGCTTCCTCACCCTCGTGACGCTGCTCCTCTTCACCCAGGCATGAACCTCGAAGGCTTCCTCGCCCAGCTCCTCGCGGTGGCCGCGGCCCTCGCCGGCGCCCCGCTGCTCTCCGGATGGGTAAACCAGTGCCGGGCGTGGCTGCAGAACCGCCGCGCGCCGCCCATCACCATGCCCTTCCGGACCCTGCACAAGCTCTTCTGGAAGGAGTCGGTGATCGCGCACGACGCCTCCCCGATCTTCCGCGTCACGCCCTACATCGTGTTCGGCTGCATGCTGCTCGCCTGCCTCATCATCCCGACGCTGTCGACCAACCTGCCGCTCGCGCCGGCCGCCGACGCCATCGCGCTCGTGGGGCTCTTCGGCGTCGCGCGGCTGTTCATCTCGCTCGCCGCCATGGACATCGGCACCTCGTTCGGCACGCTCGGCGCTCGGCGCGAGATGCTGGTCGGGTTCCTCGCCGAGCCCGCCTTCCTGATGGTGGTCTTCACCGCCTCGCTCATCTCCAGCTCCACCTCGCTCGCCACCACCGTCTCGACGCTGGGGCACCGCGAGTTCGCGATCCTGCCCAGCCTCGCCTTCGCCGGCCTCGCCTTCACGATGGTGTCGCTCGCCGAGAACGCGCGCGTGCCCGTGGACAACCCCGCGACCCACCTCGAGCTCACCATGATCCACGAGGCCCTGATCCTGGAGTACTCGGGGCGCCACCTGGCGCTCATCGAGTGGGCGGCCTCCCTCAAGCTCTTCGCCTATTCCTGCGCGGGGTTCGCGATCTTCTTCCCCTGGGGGATCGCGGAGGCGAGCGACAGCGTGGCGTTCCTCTGGGCGCTGCCGGCGCTCGCGGCGAAGCTCGCCGTCGGCGGGTTCGCGCTCGCCCTCATCGAGACCATCCTCGCGAAGATGCGCATCTTCCGCGTCCCGGAGTTCCTGGCCACCGCGTTCCTGCTGGGGGTCCTCGCGATCCTCGTCCACCTGCTGCTGGGAGCCTGACTTGTCACCGCTCACCGGCCAGATCCTCAACCTCTTCGCCTCGGTGCTGCTGCTCATCGCCTTTGCGATGCTCGCGCAGCGGCGCATCGTCACGCTCATCAACCTGTTCGCGATCCAGGGGCTCGCCCTCGTCGGCTCCACCGTCACCGTCGCCTGGGCGACCGGGCAGCGCCACCTCTACTACTCCGCCGGCATCACGCTCGTCCTCAAGGTCGTCATCCTGCCGTTCATCCTGCACCGGCTCATCCGGCGCCTGAACGTGAAGTGGGACATCGAGACCCTCATCAACATCCCGACGATGATGCTGGTGGGGATCGTGCTCGTGGTGTTCGCGTTCAACCTGGCGCTGCCCATCTCGCAGTTCTCGCAGTCGATCGCGCGCGGCACGCTCGGCATCGCGCTCGCCTGCGTGCTCATGTCCTTCCTCATGATGATCACGCGCTCGAAGGCGGTGCCGCAGGTGATCGGCTTCCTCGCGATGGAGAACGGCCTGTTCTTCGCCGCCACGAGCGCCACCTACGGCATGCCGATGGTGGTGGAGCTGGGCATCGCGCTCGACGTCCTGGTGGGGATGATCATCCTGGGCGTGTTCATGTTCCAGATCCGCGAGCAGTTCGACTCGCTCGACATCCATCACCTCGAGAAGCTCAAGGAAGACTGATGGAAGCCTTCTTCGTCCTTCTCGCCATTCCGCTGCTGGGCGGGCCCTTCCTGTGGCTGCTGGGCGACCGCCGATCGGCGCCCGAGGTGAACGCCGCCTTGAGCCTCGCGACCTTCGCGGCTTCCGCCTGGCTCACGGCCGTGGTGATCTCGGGCGGCCCCATCACCGCCTGGAACGAGCAGTTCTTCGTCGACGCCCTGAACGTGTTCCTGGTGGCCCTCACCGCCTTCGTGGGCTTCACGACCTCGCTCTTCTCGCGCCCCTACATGAGGATCGAGCGCGAGAAGGGGAAGATGACCGGCCCGCGCCTGCGCCTGTACCACAGCATGTACCAGGCGTTCATGTTCACGATGCTGCTCGCCCTCACCACCAACAACATGGGGATCCTGTGGGTGGCGATGGAGGCGGCCACGCTCGCCACCGTCCTGCTGGTGTCGGTGTACCGCACGGCGGCGAGCCTGGAGGCCGCGTGGAAGTACTTCATCCTCTGCGGCGTGGGCATCGCGCAGGCGCTCTTCGGCACGATCCTGCTCTACTTCGCCGCCGAGCGCGTGCTGGGCGCCGAGGGCAATGCGCTCCTGTGGACGCACCTGAACCTGGTGAAGGCGGATCTCGAGCCCGCGATCATGTCGCTCGCCTTCGTCTTCCTGCTGGTGGGCTACGGCACCAAGATCGGCCTGGTCCCGCTGCACAACTGGCTGCCGGACGCGCACGCGGAGGGCCCCACGCCCATCTCCGCCGTGCTCTCGGGGCTGCTGCTGAACGTGGCCCTCTACAGCGTCATCCGCTGCAAGGTGCTGGCCGACGGCGCGCTCGAGTCGCGCTTCGCCGGCAACATGATGATGGGCTTCGGGCTGCTGTCGGTGGTGGTGGCGGCGTTCTTCCTGTCGCGCCAGCGCGACGTGAAGCGCATGTTCGCCTACTCCTCCATCGAGCACATGGGGCTCGTCACCTTCGCGTTCGGGATGGGCGGGCCGATCGCCAACTTCGCGGGGCTGCTGCACATGACGGTGCATTCGCTCGTGAAGAGCGCCATCTTCTTCGCCGTGGGCCACGCCGCGCAGAAGGCCGGGACGCAGCTGATGGAGGACATCCGCGGCCTCATCAAGGTGAGCCCCACGGTGGGCTGGGGCCTCATGATCGGCACGCTCGCGATCCTGGGCATGCCGCCCTTCGGCGTGTTCGCGAGCGAGTTCCTCATCCTCACCACCGCGATGCGCGAGCATCCGTGGGCCACCCCCTTCCTGCTGCTCGCCCTGGGCGTGGCCTTCGCCGCCGTCTTCAGCCGCGTGCAGCCCATGGTCTTCGGCGACACCCACATCAAGCCGCTCCCCCACCAGCCGGCGCTCGTGCCGGTGTTCGTGCACCTGGGCCTGGGGCTGCTCCTCGGGCTCTACATTCCCCCCTACCTCGCCGCGTGGTACGCCGAGGCGGCGAAGCTCCTGGGCTGAACACATGCGCATCCCCGGCCTCAATGTCCAATGGAAGCCGCTGCCCGGCGACGCGCCGGCCGCGCTCGCGAGCGTGGGCGAATGGCAGTGGACGGAGGCCGCGCGTCTCGTGCGCGAGGGCGACGGGCGGCTGGTCGCGCTCTGGGGCGCCGACCACCGCGACCTCGCCGACGACGCCGACGAGTACTCCGTCTACGCGGCCTACGCGGTGAAGGACGGCCTCGCGGTCGTCGAGCTGCTGGTCCCCGACTCCGCGCCGTCCTTCCCCGATCTCTCCGGGCTCTTCCCGGCGGCCAACCGCATGCAGCGCGCGCTCTTCGACCTGCTGGGCATCGGCGCCTCCGGCGCGGCCGACAGCCGGCCGTGGCTGCGGCACGGCGC
>JAGRPO010000333.1 GCA_019449455.1 Betaproteobacteria bacterium
AGCGTGAAGAGCTCGCGCGAGCCCGTCTTCGCCACCAGCCACAGCAGGCGCGGGAACACGCGCCGGCCCACCACCAGCATCAGGACGACGAAGGCCGTGACCTTGGCGAGCGTGATGCCCAGCGCGGCGAGGAGCCCCGTGTCCGCGGCGCCGGCGACGGGCTTGCCGCCCAGGAGCCCGGCGACGGCGGGCAGCACGACCAGGACGAGGACCATGGCGAGGTCCTCGACCACGAGCCAGCCCACGGCGATGCGCCCGTTCACCGTTTCGAGGACGCCGCGGTCCTCGAGCGCCCTGAGCAGCACCACGGTGCTCGCGCACGACAGGCACAGCCCGAAGACGAGGGATTCGCCGGCGGTCCAGCCCCAGAGGGTGGCCACGAGCGCGCCGAGGAGCGTGGCCGCCGCGATCTGCACGATGGCCCCGGGGACCGCGATGCGCCGCACCGACAGCAGGTCCCCCATCGACAGGTGCAGGCCCACGCCGAACATGAGCAGCATCACGCCGATCTCGGCCAGCTGGCTCGCGAGCGCCATGTCGGCCACGAACCCCGGCGTGTACGGGCCGACGAGGATTCCGGCCACGAGATAGCCCACGATGGGCGGGATCCTCGCGCGCGAGGCCGCCACACCCAGGACCATGGCGAGGCCCAGGCCGGCGGCGATCGTGGTGATGAGGGAGACGTCGTGGGGCATGGGCCAATTCTAGCGTGCGGGCCGGATCGCTCCCGTGACGAATCGCGATACCCCGGGACGCGCCCGTCGCGCCTCCTTGATCCTCGTCAGCCCGCGCGGCGCGGCGCGGCGCCCTAATGGAGCCTCCCGGAGTGCGCCCTTGTTCACGCTCTTCCAGATCTTCCGCGAAAGCCCGTACTACCCCAAGTTCGCGGGCGGGCTTGCCTTCCTCGCCCTCGTGCACCTCATCGGCACGCTGGGCTACCTCGCGATCTCGGGGTGGCAGGCGCCGTGGATGGACGCGCTCTACATGACGTTCAACGTCGTCACGACGCTCGGCTTCGCCGAGACCGTGGAGGCGGCCCGCGGGACGGGGGGGCGGCTCTTCACGATGGCGGTGGCCTTCCTCGGCATCGCGGGAACCTGGTACCTATTCTCCACCTTCACCGCCTTCATCCTCGAAACGAACCTCAACCAGGCCTACCGGAGGCGCCGCATGGAGCGCACCATTTCCGCACTCAAGGGGCATTACATCGTCTGCGGCATCGGGCGCGTGGGGGGCTACGTGGCCGACGAGCTGATGAAGACGAGGCGCGAGTTCGTCGTGATCGACACCGACGCCGCCGCGCTCGCCGCGCACGAGGAGCGCACGGGCCACCGCCTGCAGCTCCAGGGCGACGCGACCGAGGACGAGGCGCTCGCGCGGGCCGGCATCGCGCAGGCCGCGGGGGTGTTCGCGGTCACGAGCGACGACTCCCGCAACCTCGTGGTGAGCCTCTCGGCGAAGCAGCTGAACCCCGTCGTGCGCGTGGTCGCCCGCGTGCACGACCGCCGCAACGTCGACAAGGCGCGCCGCGTGGGCGCCGACGAGATCGTCTCGCCCGACTTCACCGGCGGCATGCGCATCGCCTCGGCCATGCTGCGGCCCAACGCGGTGCACGTGATGGACATGATGCTGCACACGGAGGAGAACCTGCGCGTGGAGGAAGTCGCGGTGCCGGGCACGGCGATGGATACGACGGTGGGGTCCCTGGGCCGGCGTCGCGAGTGGCTGCTGGTGGCGCTGCGCGACGCGCAGTCGCGGTGGCACTTCAACCCGGCGCCGGAGACGAAAATCTCGGCGGGCGATACCATCGTGGCGATCGTGAGCCCGGAGGGGCGGCGGTTGCTGGAGCAGGCGCTTGGCGGGCCTGCGGCCGGGTAGGGCGGGAACACGGATGAACACGGATCAGGTCGGATAGACACGGATAAACCAGGGAAAGAGACCATGGCTCGCTGGATTCGATTCGAACACGAGGGGCGCGCGCAGTTCGGCACGCTCGAGGGCGAAACCATTCGCGTTCATGAAGGGGATGTGTTCGCCGGGGCACGGGCTACGGATCGCACCGTGGCGCTCGCCGCGGTGAAGCTCCTCACGCCGTGCGTGCCCACCAAG
>JAGRPO010000063.1 GCA_019449455.1 Betaproteobacteria bacterium
CCCCACCGTCTGCGCGAACGCCACGAACTGCTCGTGGTCCAGGCGCATCGCCCGGGCGAGCTTCGGATAGTCGACCGCACCGCGGAACACGGTCGCGAGCCCGGCCGACGCGCAGAAGAGGTAGACGTTCTGCCCGATGAATGCGCTGTCCACGGAGCAGAAGAGCTTGCGGTTCTCGGGCGTCAGCTCGGACATGCGCTGGCCGTTGGCGACGTAGACGAGGTTGAGCGGCGCGTGGCGGACGAACTCCTGCTGCCCCGTGTGCGCGCGGATGTCGCCGGCGGGGTGCGGGACCAGCGCGTGGCGCTTAGGATCGTAGAGCCACAAGCCGTCCTCCATCGCCGCGTACACGTCGATCACGATGATGTGGCGCCAGCTGGGCGCGGTGCGGTCGCCGCCCGGGCGGTTCACGCCGTAGGCGGCCCAGAGGAGATCGGAGAGGACCTGCTCGGGCAGCTTCTTCGTGGAGAACTCGCGCGTGGACCTGCGCAGGCCGATCGCCTGCATGAGCGGCATGCCGCCTTCCTTCGTGGGCGCGGGGAGCATGCGCGCCTGCACGGAGGCTTCGTTCGGTGCGGCCGATACCCTCAGCGACACGAAGGAGGGCGCGATGATCGCGGCGCCGGCGGCGCCGGTGTCGGTGAGGAATTCGCGGCGTGAATACCGGGCGGTCGGGGCCAGCTCGACCCGGCGACGAGGGGTTGTCATGGCGACCTCCTCGGGACCCCCTGCGTGCGCCGCAGGACGCGGCGTTCAGGTGGCCGACGGTTTCTTCATCATATTTCCGTCCGCGGGGAGGCTGTTGACGCTCGTCAAGTAAGCGCTGCCTAACCGGGCACGCCTTGGTCAGGCGACATCGACCTCGACCGTCCGATACCCCACCCGGCAACTGCCCACCTTCACGGCGAGCTTGCCCTTGCCCTCGGCAACCAGCGTCACGAACCGCTCGTGCACGTTGCCGCGCGTCCAGGGGAAGAAGATGTTGGTGCCGGCGTAGAGGCCGCTGCCCCAGCCGTCGAGATGGCCGATCTCGACGATGGATTCGGCCGGCGCGACGAGCTTCACGCCCGAGCCCCGCGCCGAGAGCCGAAGCGGTTCCGCAAGCGGGAGCTTCTTCGCCGACGACAACCCGTAGGTGCCGAGGTAGCCGCTGTTGGCCACCCGCAACTCGATCCGCGTGTGGCTCGCGCCCGTCTTCTCCTGCTTCACCACCTCGACCGAAACCTGCGGCCCCAATGCCGCCACCCGCAGGAATGCCGCGCTTTGCGTGGCGCAGGTGCCGGCGAGCTTCTCGTAAGGCGGGTTGGAGATCCCCACGCGCGCGTCGAAGCCGCCCACTTCCACCTCGCCCAGTTGCGGGTGCGCGGCCTTGCGCCAGCGCTTGAACATGCGCCCCTGGTTCTGCTCGCGGTCGAATTTCGCGAGCGCGATGTAGTCCTTGCGGTCCAGGTGCGAGTAGTGGTCCACGAAGGGCTTCTTGCGCTCGATGCCGAGCTGCCTGAAGAGATCCCACAGCTCGATCACGTACGCGAGGCAGCCGCGCTGGTGGTAGGCCCACTCGGTGATGTCCCCGTAGAGGGGCTTCTCCGGCTCGTA
>JAGRPO010000334.1 GCA_019449455.1 Betaproteobacteria bacterium
CCGGGTCCTTGCCCAGCACGACGCTCGCGCGGTCCTCGTAGGCGAGCACGGCCACGCGCTTCTTCGCCGCGAGCGAGAGGTAGGTGAGCATGTGGCAGTGAGCGAGCGACATCGCCACCAGCTCCTCCGGGTTGTAGCGCGCGGCCTCGCCGCCGAAGACGGTGGGCGAGGAGCCGGGGACGTCGGCGTGGCCGGAGCTGCCGAGGATGGCGTTGCGCGAGAACGCCGGGTCGGGCGGGAGCTTCTGCGCCGGGTCGGCGGGCCAGCGGACGGTCGCTTCGAAAACGTGGTTGTCGCTCATCGTCGTTCCTTTCGGGTCAGGCGGCCGCGGCCGCCGCGCGGCGCCGGAGCGCCAGCCAGAGCGCCGCCGATCCCGCGATCGCGAGGAACGGCAGCGCCACGTAGTTGAGGGTGTTCCAGCCGGCCGCGTTCACCAGCACGCCGGAGGCGAAGGACGAAGTGGCCGTGGTGCAGAAGACGAGGATCTCGTTGGCGCCCTGCGCCTTCGCCTTCTCCGCCGGGCGGTAGGTTTCCGTGAGCAGCGTCGTGCCGCCCACGTACATGAAGTTCCAGCCCACGCCCAGCAGCACGAGCGAGAGCCAGAAGTTCATGTAGAGCTGGCCGGAGAGCGCGATGGCCACGCACCCGAACATCGCGGCCACGCCCGCCATCATCACGTTGAGCACCCCGAAGCGCTGGATGAGGGAGCCGGTGACGAACGACGGCGCGAACATCGCGATCACGTGCGCGGAGATGACGCTCGCGGCCGCCGCGTACGGCAGCCCGCAGAAGCCCATGGCGAGCGGCGTCGAGGTCATGAGCAGGTTCATGACGCCGTAGCCCAGCGCGCCCACGACGACAGCGACTACGAAGACCGGCTGCGCCATGATCTCCTTGAGCGGCCGCGTGGCGCCGTGGAATTCCTCCGGCTTCGGGTCCGGGATGCGAAGCCCCGAGAGGATCGCCATCGTCACGAGGCAGAACACCAGGAGCGAGGCGTAGGACGCGAGGTAGGTGGGCTGCGCGAGCTCGCGCGTCACCTTGCTCATCTCGGGCCCGATGACGCCGCCCACGAGGCCGCCCGCCATCACCAGCGAGATGGCTTTCGCCTTCCACTTCAGCGGAACCACGTCGGCGGCCGCGAAGCGGTAGTACTGCCCGAAGGAGTTGTAGGTGCCGAGCACGAGGGTGCCGAGGACGAGCGTCCAGAAGCTCCCGAGCCAGATCCCCAGCGTGGCGATGGCGCCGCCCGCGAGCCCGAAGAGCGTTCCGATGAGGAAGCCGTTGCGCCTGCCCACCCGCTTCATCCACAGCGACGCGGGGAAGGTCGAGATGGCCGAGCCGACCACGTAGCCCGTGACCGGCAGGGTGGCGAGCGCCTTGTTGTCGGCGAGCGCGAACCCGGCCAGCCCGTTGAGCGCGATGAGCGTGACGTTGTTGGTCAGCAGCAGCGCCTGGCAGCAGGCGAGCAGGAAGACGTTGCGGCGGGAATGATCCATCAGCGTATTCTAATGCGCCGCCGCCCCGAGGCGAACCGCGGCGCGACCCGATTGCGTGGAACCGGCCGCCGTGAGGGTCCCTGCGGGCGCCGCCCGCGAATCCGCGATAATGGCGCTTTCCCTCTCCGACTTCCCGGATCCACGATGAACTACAAGCGACTCGGCCGTGCGGGCCTCAAGGTGAGCGAACTGTCCTTCGGCTCCTGGGTGACCTACGGCAACCAGCTCGACACGAAGGCGGCGCTGGAGTGCATGGCCGCGGCGTGGGACATGGGCGTGAACTTCTTCGACAACGCCGAGGTGTACGCCGCCGGCGAGAGCGAGCGGATCATGGGCGAGGCGCTGAAGAAGCTCGCCTGGCCGCGCCTGAAGTACGTCGTCTCCACCAAGTTCTTCTGGGGCATCACCGACGGGCCCAACGAGAAGAACACGCTGAACCGCAAGTACCTGATGAGCGCGATCGACGCGAGCCTGAAGCGCCTGCAGCTCGACCACGTCGACCTGGTCTACTGCCATCGCCCCGATCCCGAGACGCCCATCGAGGAGACGGTCTGGGCGATGCACGACATGATCCGCCAGGGCAAGGCCCTCTACTGGGGCACGTCCGAATGGAGCGCCTCCGAGATCATGGCCGCCTGGCAGATCGCCGAGCGCCACCACCTCGCCAAGCCGATCGTCGAGCAGCCGCAGTACAACCTCTTCCACAGGAAGCGCGTCGAGAGCGAATACCGCCACCTCTACCACGACATCGGGATGGGCCTCACCACGTGGAGCCCGCTCGCCTCGGGGCTGCTCACCGGCAAGTACCGCTCCGGCGTGCCCAGGGACAGCCGCGGGGCCATCCCGCGCATGCAGTTCCTCGTGCCGGAGCTCACGGACGCGAAGAAGAACGCCGCGGTCGGCGCGCTGGAATTCATCGCGAAGGAGCTGGGCTGCACGCTCTCGCAGTTCGCCATCGCGTGGTGCGCCAAGAACCCCCACGTCTCCTCGGTCATCACCGGGGCCTCGCGGGTGGAGCAGGTCAGGGAGAACCTGAAGGCGCTCGACTTCGTGCCGAAGATCACCGCGCCGATGCTCGAGCGCGTCGAGGAGATCGTCGCGGGGCACTGCGACTAGCCGCGCGGGCGAATGGCCCTCAAGCGCGCCCGGCCCGCTCCTGCACGACCAGCACGTCGCACTTCGAGTCCGACAGGACGTGGCGCGTCACGCTGCCGATGAGGAAGTCCGCGATCGCGGCGCGGCCCCGCTTGCCGATCACGACGAGGTCCGCGCGCAGCTGGCGCGCCTTGGCGAGGATCACTTGCGGGGGATGGCCATGGGCCACGGCGTGCGACAGGCGGCTGCGGTCGCCCCCGATCGAGGCCACCGTCGAGATCATTTCGGAGAGCGCGTCGTGCCGCGCCTGCGCACGGTACTCGCGCAGCCGCTCCTCGTCCACGCCGGCGATGCGCAGCTTCCCCTCGAAGGGGATGCCGAAGGCGTGCACGAGGACGATGTCGGCGCCGGGCGCGATCCGCATCGCCAAGTCCAGCGCGGCGAGCGAGTGCGGGGAGAAGTCCATCGCAGCGACGACGCGCCGGTAGGGCCCGCGCGGCGGGCGCCGGACGACGAGGACGGGCCGGCGGCACTTGCCCAGCAGGCGCTCGGCGGTCGAGCCCAGGATCAGGTCGCGAAGGGGATTCCAGCCGTGGGCACCCACGACGACGAGGGCCGCTTGCCTCGCAGCTGCGAGGATGGCCGGCAGCACGTCGCCCTGCTCGACCCGCGCGGTCGCGGTGACCCCCGTGCGGGCGGCCAGGTCCGCGGCGAGATCCTCCAGCATCGCACGCACGCCCGACTGGACCTGTGCCTGGACGCCGCCGTGCGGCCGGAGCAGGTCGCGCAGGGACGCGGCCGAGGCATTGCTCAGGACGTGCAGGAGCCCGAGCCCGGCGCCCTGCTCCGCGGCCACCAGGGCCGCCCGGGACGCGGCGCGCCTCGAGTCATCCGAGAAGTCCACTACCGCCAGCACGGGGTCGAAAGCGCTCATCGGTCCTCCTTGCGGTTGCCCTTGCCCATGCGCTCGAGCAAGTGGCGGGCCATGCCCCTGGCGAGCTCGTCCTCGCCCATGAAGACGGTGCCGACGTTCTCGCGGCGCAGCATCTGCGCCTCGTCCTCGCTGTGGGTGCGCACGATCACCTCGATGGGCGGGTTGAGGGTGCGCGCGGTCTCCACGACCTTGCGCACGTTGAAGGCGTCCGGCGTGGCGATGACGAGCATGGCGGCGCGCGCGACGTGCGCCTGGATGAGGGTGGCGGGCTCGGCCGCGTCGCCGCACACCGCGTGCAGGCCCTTCTTGCGCATCCGCTCGACCTTCTCGCGGTTCTGCTCGGCGACGACGAAGTCCACGCCTGCCTCCTGCATGGCCTCGGCGATGCGCCGGCCGACGCGGCCGTAGCCCACCAGCACCACCTGGCCGGTGAGCTGCGACTGCGGCACCGACATCGGCAGTTGCGCCAGCGGGTCGTCGCGCGTCTCCAGCTGCCGGGCGAAGCTCGAGCGCTCGCGGATCCAGTTCCGGGCCGGTTCCACGAGGGCGAACATCGTCGAGTTGAACGCGATGGAGATGAGCGAGCCCGCGAGGATGAGCGTGTGCCCCTCCGGGGGCAGGAGCCCGAGGGACGCGCCGAGGCTCGCGAGGATGAATGAGAACTCGCCGATCTGCGCGAGGCTCGCACCCACGGTGAGCGCCGTGTTGAGCGGGTAGCGGAAGACGAGCACGAGCGCGATGGCGGCCAGCGTCTTCCCCACCATGACGATCGCGACCACCACGAGGAGCTTCACCGGCTGCTCGAGCAGCACCTGCGGGTCGAAGAGCATGCCCACGGAGACGAAGAAGAGCACCGAGAACGCCTCGCGCAGCGGCAGCGACTCGTCGGCGGCGCGGTGGCTGAACTCGCTCTCGCGCATCATCATGCCGGCGAAGAAGGCGCCCAGCGCGAAGGAAACGTCGAAGAGCCTGGCCGAGCCGTACGCCACGCCCACTGCCGTGGCGATGACGCACAGCGTGAAGAGCTCGCGCGAGCCCGTCTTCGCCACCAGCCACAGCAGGCGCGGGAACACGCGCCGGCCCACCACCAGCATCAGGGCGACGAAGGCCGAGACCTTGGCGAGCGTGATGCCCAGCGCGGCGAGGAGCCCCGTATCCGCGGCGCCGGCGACGGGCTTGCCCCCCAGCAGCCCGGCGACGGCGGGCAGCACCACGAGGACGAGGACCATGGCGAGGTCCTCCACCACGAGCCAGCCCACGGCGATGCGCCCGTTCACCGTCTCGAGGACGCCGCGGTCCTCGAGCGCCCGCAGCAGCACCACGGTGCTCGCGCACGACAGGCACAGCCCGAAGACGAGGGACTCGCCGGGGGTCCAGCCCCAGAGGGTGGCCACGAGCGCGCCGAGGAGTGTTGCCGCCGCGATCTGCACGATGGCCCCGGGCACCGCGATGCGCCGAACCGACAGCAGGTCCCCCATCGACAGGTGCAGGCCCACGCCGAACATGAGCAGCATCACGCCGATCTCGGCGAGCTGCCCCGCGAGCGCCATGTCGGCCACGAAGCCCGGCGTGTGCGGGCCGACGAGGATCCCGGCCACGAGGTAGCCCACGATGGGCGGGATCCTCGCGCGCGAGGCCGCGACGCCCAGGATCATGGCGAGCCCCAGGCCGGCGGCGATCGTGGTGATGAGGGAGACGTCGTGGGGCATGGGTCGATTCTAGCCCGGGCCCGGCCTCCTTCCCGTGGCGAATCGCGATACCCCGGGGCGCACCCGTGGCGCCTCCTTGATCCTCGTCAGCACGCGGCCCGCCAGCCGGCCCCCTAATGGAACACTGCCGGAGTGCGCCCTTGTTCACGCTCTTCCAGATTTTCCGCGAAAGCCCGTACTACCCCAAGTTCGCGGGCGGGTTCTTCTTCATCGTCGTCGTGCACGTCCTCGGGACGCTGGGCTACCTCGCCATCTCCGGCTGGCAGGCGCCGCCGATGGACGCGCTCTACATGACCTTCAACGTCGTCACGACGCTCGGCTTCGCCGAGACCGTCGAGGCGGCCCGCGGGACCGGGGGGCGGCTCTTCACGATGGCCGTGGCCTTCTTCGGCATCGCGGGCACCTGGTACCTCTTCTCGACGTTCACGGCCTTCATCCTCGAAACGAACCTCAACCAGGCCTACCGGAGGCGCCGCATGGAGCGCACCATTTCCGCCCTGAGCGGGCACTACATCGTCTGCGGAATCGGGCGGGTCGGAAGCTACGTCGCCGACGAGCTCCTGAAGACCGAGCGGCCCTTCGTGGTCGTCGATCCCGACGAGCGCACGCTCGCCGCGCACGAGGAGAGAACCGGGCATCGCGTGCACCTGGCGGGCGACGCGGCCGACGACGACGTGCTCGCGCGCGCCGGAGTGGCGCGGGCCGCCGGCGTGTTCGCGGTGACCAGCGACGACTCCAAGAACCTCGTCGTGAGCCTCTCGGTCAAGCAGCTCAACCCGGCGGCGCGCGTCGTCGCCCGCGTGCACGACCGGCGCAACATGGACAAGACGCGGCTGGCCGGCGCGGACGAGATCGTCTCGCCCGACTTCACCGGCGGCATGCGCATCGCCTCGGCCATGCTGCGCCCCAACGCCGTGCACGTGATGGACATGATGCTGCACACCGACGACAACCTGCGCGTGGAGGAGGTTGCCGTGCCGCCCGCGGCCGCGGGCACGACGGTGGAGGCCCTGGGGCGCCGCCGCGAATGGCTGCTGGTGGCCATCCGCGACGCGCAGTCGCGCTGGCACTTCAACCCGGCGCCGGACACGCGGGTCTCTCCCGGCGATATCATCGTGGCGATCGTGAGCCCCGAGGGAAGGCGGCTGCTCGAGCGGGCGCTTGGGGGGCCTGCGGCCGGGTAGGGCGGGAACACGGATGAACACGGATAAGACGGGATGAACACGGATGATTTCCGATGCCCGGATGAACGGATTGCAAATCAGGAGATGAGCGCATGACCCGCTGGATCCGATTCGAACAGGAGGGGCGCGCGCAGTTCGGCACGCTCGAGGGCGAAACCATTCGCGTTCATGAAGGGGATGTGTTCGCCGGGGCACGGGCTACGGATCGCACCGTGGCGCTCGCCGCGGTGAAGCTCCTCACGCCGTGCGTGCCCACCAAG
>JAGRPO010000335.1 GCA_019449455.1 Betaproteobacteria bacterium
AGCGCGTGGAACATCGACGGGAAGCGCATCGTCTGCACGCCGACCACCTCTATCGAGGGCTTGAGCGCCTTCGCGGCCGTGGCAACGCCGGCGATGAGGCCGCCGCCGCCCACCGCGATGAGGAGGAGGTCCAACTGCGGATGGTCGCGCAGCATCTCCAGGGCGATCGTGCCCTGGCCGGCGATCACCTCCTCGTCGTCGTAGGGGTGAACGAGCGTGAGGCCGCGCGAGCGCTCCAGCTCGAGGGCGTGCGCCTTGGCCTCGTCGAAGCCGTCGCCGCGAAGGATCACCTCGACGCCGTGCTTCCTCGTGTGCTCCACCTTCACGAACGGCGTGTGGCGCGGCATCACGATCACCGCCGGGATGCCGAGCCGGGCCGCGTGGTAGGCCACGCCCTGCGCGTGGTTGCCGGCCGAGCAGGCGATGACGCCCTTCCTCGCGGCCGCCGCGTCCAGCGACGCGAGCTTGTTGAGCGCGCCGCGCTCCTTGAACGACGCGGTGAACTGGTGGTTCTCGAACTTGAGGTAGACCTCGGCGCCCGTGATCTCGGAGAGCGTGCGCGAATGCAGGCAGGGAGTGTCCACCACCTGCCCGCCGATGACCTTCGCGGCGGCGCGGATGCCCTCGATCGTGACCGTCATGGCGTCATTGTCGCGTAATTCCGGATCCGGCGGCCGCACCCGGCCCGGTCAGCGGGTGAAGGCGAACTCGACGCCCGGCCGGCGCCCGCTCATGAGCTCGGCCAGGGCGGCGGCGGAGCCGCAGGCCATGGTCCAGCCGAGCGTGCCGTGGCCGGTGTTGAGCCAGAGGTTCGGCAAGCGCGTGGCGCCGACGAGGGGAACGTTCGACGGCGTGGAGGGACGAAGGCCCGCCCAGTACTCCGGGCGCTCCCAGTCGCAGGCGTCGGGAAACATCGACCGCGCGCGCTTCACCAGCGCCTCGCAGCGCACGGCGTTCAGGTCCGTCGACCAGCCGGAGAGCTCGGCCGTGCCCGCGATGCGCAGCCGCCCGCCCAGCCGCGAGATCACGATCTTCGCCTCGTCGTCGGTGAGGCTCACGCTCGGCGCCTTGCCGGGATCGGCGACCGCGAGCGTCGCCGAATAGCCCTTGGCCGGGTAGATGGGGAGGTCGAGGCCCAGCGGTCGCGTGAGGAGCGGGCTGTAGGCGCCCAGCGCCACGACGTACGCGTCGCCGGCGATCGTCTCCTGTCCGCCGGGTCCCGCGACCACCACGCCGGCGACACCCTCCTTGGCGGCCGCCCGCAGCCCGCGGATCTCGCGGCCGAAGTGGAAGCGGACTCCCTTCGCCTCGCACATTTTCGCGAGATTCGCGGTGAAGAGGTACGCGTCGCCCGACTCGTCCGACGGCGTGTAGGTGGCGCCCACGATCCGCGAGGCCGCGCTGGCGAGCGCGGGCTCGATGGCGACGGCTTCGGCCACCGACTTCACCGTCCGGTCGAGACCGTAGCGGCGCATGTACGCCGCGGCCTCGCAGGCGGCCTCGAACTCCGCGGGCTCGGTGTAGTAATGGAGGATGCCGCGCGTCGATTGCTCGTATTCGATGCCGGTCTCGGCGCGCAGCTCCTGCAGCATCCGGCGCCCGTGGAACGCCATCGCGAGAATCTGCGCGGTGTTCTCGCGCGCGCGCCACGCGGTGCACTCGAGGAGGAAGCGCAGGCCCCAGGACCACTGCGCCGGATCCATGCGCAGGCGGAAGAGCAGCGGCGCGTCGTCGCGCATGAGCCACTTGAGGATCTTCAGGGGTGCTCCGGGGCCCGCCCACGGCTCGGCGTGGCACACGGAGACCTGGCCGCCGTTGGCGTACGAGGTCTCGAGGCCCGGGCCTTCGCGGCGCTCGACGACTTCCACGTCGTGGCCCGCCCGCGCGAGGTACCAGGCGGTGGTGGTGCCGATCACGCCGGCGCCGAGGACGATGACTTTCATTTCAGGGTTCGGGAGCCCGAAAACGGACAAGGGGAGAAACGCGATCGTCCCGCGCCTCTCCCCCTGCCCGCTTCTCCTCCCCGGAGTTGGCGCGAATTCTGGGGATTTGGCCTAGACTTGTCAACGCATGAAGACGCGCCTCTACGCGGATCTCACCGCCTTCGTCCGGGCCGCATGCACGCACGCCTCGCACCTGGACCGCGAGGTGCCGCTCGCGCCCTTCTACGTCCGCGAGCACGCGGTCGGCTGGCTGCGGCCCTCGTTCGCGGACCTGCTCCGCCGCTGGCCGCACGTCTTCGAGGTCACCTCGTCCTTCGTCGCGATGCGCTCGACCCCCGACACGGCCCACGGCCGCAGCGTCGCGATGGCCGAGGTGACGCGGGCGCTCGCGCGGGACGGCGTGATCCGCGGCTGGCGCGACGAGCCGGTGAGCGTCTCGCACCA